>CAYRHV010000088.1:0-8669 GCA_964424045.1 uncultured Ottowia sp.
GCTGGCGCGCGATGCGCAGCTTCTCGTCGCGCGTCATGCTGGCGCCGGGCGACTGTTCGCCGTCGCGCAGGGTGGTGTCGAAAATGATCAGCTTGTCGGTCATCGTGGGTTTCTCCAGTGAATGGTGCTTCAGGCGGCCAGCGCCTCGACGTTCGAAGGCGATTGTGCCGCTTCCGCCGGCGCCACCGCAGCCCCTGCCTCGGCCCGCCGCAGGCCCGAAGCGACGGCCCGAAACGCGGCCGCCGTGGTGTCGGCGTCGATGCCGACGCCGAACAGCGCCGGCGAGTCGCCCACACGCATCTCGACATAGGCCACCGAGCGCGCATCGGCGCCGGCGCCGATGGCGTGCTGCTGGTAGTCCAGCACACGGATGGCATGGCCGGCGGCCTGCCCCAGCGCCCGGCTGAAGGCGTCGATCGGGCCGTTGCCCCGGCCCTCGATGGCGTGCTCCCGTCCCGCCCAGGCCAGATCGCCGCGCAGCACGACGGCGCCTTCGCCCTGCGCCTGAAGCACATGGTGGCGCAGGGCGGGGCCAGCGTCCAAGCGGTACTCGTCGTGCAACAGCCGCCACAGGTCGGCGGCGGTGAGCTCCTTGCCCTCGGTGTCCATGACCTGCTGCACGGCCCGGCTGAACTCGATCTGCAGGCGGCGCGGCAGCACCAGGCCATATTCGCTTTCAAGCAGATAGGCGATGCCGCCCTTGCCCGACTGACTGTTGACGCGGATCACCGCCTCGTAGCTGCGGCCCACGTCCTTCGGGTCGATCGGCAGGTAGGGCAGGTCCCAGATGTCGCCCTCCTGGCGCGCGGCGAAGGCCTTCTTGATCGCGTCCTGGTGCGAGCCTGAGAACGAGGTGTAGACCAGGTCGCCGACGTAGGGGTGGCGCGGATGCACCGGAATCTGGTTGCAGTGCTCCACCGTGGCGCGAATCTCGTCGATGCGGGAGAAGTCCAGTCCCGGCGACACGCCTTGCGTGTAGAGGTTGAGCGCGACGTTCACGACGTCCAGGTTGCCGGTGCGTTCGCCGTTGCCGAACAGGCAGCCTTCGAGCCGGTCGGCGCCGGCCATCAACGCGAACTCGGCTGCCGCCGTGCCGGTGCCGCGGTCGTTGTGCGGGTGGATCGAGAGCACGATCGCGTCGCGCCGCGCCAGGTTGCGATGCATCCACTCGACCATGTCGGCAAAGATGTTGGGCGTGGAGTGCTCGACCGTCGACGGCAGGTTGACGATGCACTTGCGCTCGGGCGTCGGCGCCCACACCTCGGTCACCGCGTCGACCACGCGCCTGGAAAAGGCCAGCTCGGTGCCGGAGAACATCTCGGGCGAATACTGGAAGGTCCAGTGCGTGCCCGGCTGGCGCGCGGCCTGTTCCCTGAACAGTTGGGCGTGGCGCACGGCCAGCTCGACAATGCCGTCCTCGTCCAGCCCCAGCACCACCTTGCGCATCACCGGCGCGACGGCGTTGTAGAGGTGGACGATGGCGCGCGGCGCGCCCTGCAGCGCCTCGAAGGTGCGCTCGATCAGGTGGTCGCGCGCCTGCGTCAGCACCTGGATCGTCACGTCGTCCGGGATGCGGTCCTCTTCGATCAGCTTGCGCACGAAGTCGAACTCGGTCTGCGAGGCGGAAGGAAAGCCGACCTCGATCTCCTTGAAGCCGATCGCCACCAGCAGCTCGAACATGCGCAGCTTGCGCGCCACGTCCATCGGCTCCACCAGCGCCTGGTTGCCGTCGCGCAGATCGGTGGACAGCCAGATCGGTGCCCGGGTCAGGACGGCATCGGGCCAGGTGCGGTCTTTCAGGCCGACGGGCGCAAAGGCGCGGTACTTGGTGCTGGGTTGCTGGAGCATGGTTCTCTTTCCTTTTGGGATTCTGAGGCGCTGCCCGCAACGCGAATGAAAAACGGCCCGCTGCGGGAGCATGCGGGCCGTTGGGGTGTTCGGTGAAAATGAAAATGAAATGAACGCGCCTAGCCCGCCTGCGGTAGCAGTAGGGCCAGTAGTGCGCGCGCAGCAGCAGCCGGGCATTCGGCGTTGACGGCATAGGCGCTGGCACGTGTCATAACCAAGCAACTTTACCACAGACAGGCCCTCGCCTGTCAAACGTCAATCGTGCAGGCCGCGCTCGTCCGGTTCGTCGGTCGAGATGCTGACGATGCTGGCGTGCTGGCCCTTGGCCTTGCGCCAGGCATAGACCACGTAGCCCGACAGTGCATAGCCGACGAACATCAGGAACAGCAGCGTCGCCGGCTCGATGCTGACGAGGGCGATCACCAGCGCCGCCAGCACCAGCACGACGAAGGGCACGCTGCGCCGGCCGCGCAAGTCCTTGAAGCTGTAGTAGGGCGTATTGGTGACCATGCTGAGGCCGGCGAACAGCGTGATCGCGAACATCAGCCAGGAAAAGTCGCCGCGCGCCACGCGCGCGCCGCCCAGCAGCGACACCAGGGCGTGGAACAGCGGCACCTCGCGGTGCGTCTCGATCATGGCGCTGGTGAGCCAGATGAAGCCGGCCACCAGGGCCGCGGCCGCTGGCGAGGGCAGGCCCTGGAAATAGCGCTTGTCGATCACGCCGACGTTGACGTTGAAGCGCGCCAGCCGCAGCGCGGCGCAGGCGCAGTAGATGAAGGCCGCGACCCAGCCCGCCTTGCCCAGCGGCTGCAGCGCCCAGACGTAGGCCACCAGGGCCGGCGCGGCGCCAAAGCTGACCATGTCGGCCAGCGAATCCATCTGCTCGCCGAAGGCGCTCTGCGTGTTCGTCATGCGCGCCACGCGCCCGTCCAGGCTGTCCAGCACCATGGCGGCGAAGATGCCGGTGGTGGCCTGGCCGAACTGGCCGTTCATGGCCATCACGATGGCGTAGAAGCCGCCAAACAGCGCCGCCAGCGTGATCATGTTGGGCAGCGCGTAGATGCCCTTGCGACGCCGCACCGGCGTCATCCCGGCCGCCTCGGCAGGCAGTGGAGATTCTTGGGATTCAGGCATTGAAACGAGGCGGGGTTCGGTATCCATGCGGGGGTGGCGTGCCGGGCCAGACCGGCCCAGGCCGGCGCCGACCACCGGCTGACACGCAGTGTAATGGCTCGCAGCGATCAAAAAAGGCCACGCAGCGCGTGGCCTTCCCCGGGGTGCGAACGTCGGCGCTCAGTTGCGCGTCTTGTCGACCAGCTTGTTGGCCTTGATCCAGGGCATCATGGCGCGCAGCTTCTCGCCCACGACCTCGATCTGGCTCTCGGCGTTCAGGCGGCGGCGGCTTTGCAGCGTCGGCGCGCCGGCCAGGTTCTCGGCGATGAAGCTCTTGGCATAGACGCCGGTCTGGATGTCGTGCAGGGCCTTGCGCATGGCGGCGCGCGTCTCGTCGGTGACGATCTTCGGGCCGGTCTCGTACTCGCCGTATTCGGCGTTGTTGCTGATCGAGTAGTTCATGTTGGCGATGCCGCCCTCATAGATCAGGTCGACGATCAGTTTCAGCTCGTGCAGGCACTCGAAGTAGGCCATCTCGGGCGCGTAGCCGGCCTCCACCAGGGTGTCGAAGCCGGCCTTGATGAGCTCCACCGTGCCGCCGCACAGCACGGCCTGCTCGCCGAACAGGTCGGTCTCGGTTTCCTCGCGGAAGCTGGTCTCGATGATGCCGGCACGGCCACCACCGTTGGCCATCGAATAGGACAGCGCCAGGTCGCGCGCCTTGCCGCTCTGGTCCTGGTGCACGGCGATCAGCTGCGGCACGCCGCCGCCCTGGGTGTAGGTGCTGCGCACGGTGTGGCCGGGCGCCTTGGGCGCGACCATCCAGACGTCGAGGTCGGCGCGCGGCACGACCTGGCCGTAGTGCACGTTGAAGCCGTGCGCGAAGGCCAGCGAAGCGCCCTGCTTGATGTTGGGCTCGACCTGCTCGCGATAGACGCGGGCAATGTGCTCGTCCGGCAGCAGGATCATGACCACGTCGGCCTGCTTGACCGCGTCGGCCACCTCGGCCACCTTGAGGCCGGCCTTTTCGACCTTGGACCAGCTGGCGCCGCCCTTGCGCAGGCCGACCACGACCTTGACACCGCTGTCGCTGAGGTTCAGGGCGTGCGCATGGCCCTGCGAACCGTAGCCGAGGATGGCCACCGTCTTGCCCTTGATGAGGGACAGGTCGCAGTCTTTGTCGTAGAAGACTTTCACGTGATTTCTCCTTTGGTCACTTGGATGTTGTGGTGTGTGGGTGGATCCGGCGCCGGCTCGAAGTCCGGTCTCGCCGCCGCCGAGCCGGCGCGCGGTCAGATCCGGAGCAGGCGCTCGCCCCGGCCAATGCCGCTGGCGCCGGTGCGCACGGTTTCCAGAATGGCGCTGCGATCGATGGCATTCAGAAAGGCATCGTTCTTGGCCAGGTCACCGGTCAGCTCGACGGTGTAGCTCTTGTCGGTGACGTCGATGATGCGGCCGCGGAAGATGTCGGTGGTGCGCTTGATCTCCTCGCGCTCCTTGCCAACGGCACGCACCTTGACCATCATGTGCTCGCGCTCGATGTAGGCGCCCTCGGTGAGGTCGACCACCTTGACGACCTCGATCAGGCGGTTCAGGTGCTTGGTGATCTGCTCGATCACGTCTTCCGAGCCCTGGGTCTGGATCGTCATGCGCGACAGGCTGTGATCCTCGGTCGGGGCGACGCTGAGCGACTCGATGTTGTAGCCACGGGCCGAGAACAGGCCCACCACGCGGGACAGGGCGCCCGCCTCGTTTTCAATCAGAACGGCAATGATGTGTTTCATGACTTGATTCCTCTTCTCGCCGCCCTCCCCCGCGCACGGTAATGCGCAGGCTTGGCGGGCAATAGATTCATCTCTCCGGGAGCGAAGTTCAGGCCCCGCCCCGGCCGCTTGGAGCCGGCCAGCGCGCGGCTACAGTTCCTCCGACCCGAGCAGCATCTGGTTGATGCCCTTGCCCGGCTCCACCATCGGGAACACGTTCTCCGTCGGATCGGTCCGGAAATCCATGAACACCGTGCGGTCCTTCAGGCGCCGCGCCTCGCGCAGCGCCGGCTCCACGTCCTGTGGCCGCTCGATCAGCATGCCGACGTGGCCGTAGGATTCGGCCAGCTTGACGAAGTTGGGCAAGGCGTCCATGTAGGTGTGGCTGTAGCGGCCGGCGTACTGCAGCTCCTGCCACTGGCGCACCATGCCCAGGTAGCGGTTGTTGAGCGAGACGATCTTGATCGGCGTGTGGTACTGCAGGCAGGTCGACAGTTCCTGGATGTTCATCTGCACCGAGCCCTCGCCGGTGATGCAGTAGACCTCGCTCTCGGGCCGGGCCAGCTTGATGCCCATGGCGTAGGGAATGCCCACGCCCATGGTGCCCAGGCCACCCGAGTTGATCCAGCGGCGCGGCTCGTCGAAGCGGTAGTACTGGGCCGCCCACATCTGGTGCTGCCCGACGTCCGAAGTGATGTAGGTGTCGACGTCGCGCGTCATGTTCCACAGCGTCTCGATCACGAACTGCGGCTTGATCACGTCCTGGTTGGCGCGGTCGTACCTCAGGCAGTCGCGCGCACGCCAGCCGTCGATGGTCTTCCACCAGTCGGCCAGCGCCGTCTCGTCGGGTCGGGTGCCGCCTTCGCGAAGCATGCCGATCAGGTCGGACAGGACGTCCTTGACGTCGCCGACGATCGGCACGTCGACCTTGACCCGCTTGGAAATGCTCGAGGGGTCGATGTCGATGTGGATGATCTTGCGCTCGTTCTGCGCGAAGTGCTTCGGGTTGCCGATCACGCGGTCATCGAAGCGCGCGCCCACCGCCAGCAGCACGTCGCACTCCTGCATCGCGTTGTTGGCTTCCCAGGTGCCGTGCATGCCCAGCATGCCGACGAAGCGCCGGTCCGTGGCCGAGAATGCGCCCAGCCCCATCAGCGTGCTCGTGACCGGGAAATTCAGCAGGTCAACCAGGGTGCGCAGCGTGTCCGAGGCATTGGCCAGCACCACGCCACCGCCGGTGTAGATGTAGGGCCGCCGGGCCTTCAGCAGCAGCTGCAGCGCCTTGCGGATCTGCCCCGCGTGACCCTTGGTCACCGGGTTGTAGGAGCGCATCTCGACCGACTGCGGATAGCCTTCGTAGAGCGTCTTCTCGAACGACACGTCCTTCGGAATGTCGACCACCACCGGGCCGGGCCGTCCCGTGCGCGCGATGTG
This sequence comes from uncultured Ottowia sp., assembly GCA_964424045.1. Taxonomy (GTDB): domain Bacteria; phylum Pseudomonadota; class Gammaproteobacteria; order Burkholderiales; family Burkholderiaceae_C; genus Ottowia. The sequence goes on from CAYRHV010000088.1 coordinate 6,159, forward strand.
GAAGGCCTTCTTCATGACGTCGGCCATCTGGCGCACGTCCTTGACCAGGAAGTTGTGCTTGACCACCGGGCGCGTGATGCCCACCGTGTCGCACTCCTGGAACGCGTCCTGGCCGATGGCGCCCGTCGGCACCTGGCCGGTGATGATCACCAACGGCACCGAATCCATGTAGGCGGTGGCGATGCCGGTCAGCGCGTTGGTCACGCCCGGGCCCGAGGTCACCAGCGCCACGCCGACGTCGCCGGTGGCGCGGGCGTAGCCGTCGGCCGCGTGAATCGCTGCCTGTTCGTGGCGCACCAGCACGTGCTGGATCGAGTCCTGCTTGTAGAACGCGTCGTAGATGTGCAGTACCGCGCCGCCGGGGTAGCCCCAGATGTGCTTGACGCCCTCGGCCTGCAGCGCTCGCACCACGATCTCGGAGCCGCGCAGCTCCTGCGGAGATTGCGAGCCCTCATCGCCGCGCGCGGAAGCGGCGGCGGCCGACGTGAGTTCTGCCTTGGAGATTTCCATGTCGATCAACCTTTCGAGAATTTCTCTGACGAAAAACCTTGGGTGCCCCTTGCCAGCCCTCGTGAGGCCGCTTCAGGACTTGAGGCCACGCGCCATGGACGGAAACTCGTGACTGTCCGCCGGACGGTGACCCGTTTGCCTTGGAGACTGAGCAAAGACGGATTATGACACTTTCGTCCACCCTTCCGGTGGCGCTCGCGTAATGGCGGTGCACCGGCCGATGCCATAATCGCGCAGCCGTCCGCAGGCCATGCCGAACGCTGGCGCTGCGGCAAAGATCCGAGCGTGGCATCGCGCTGCCCCTGGCTGCTTCCTCATCCTTGGCGACCGAACAAGAACTCAGCGACTTCCTCAAGAGTGTCGAGAAGCGAGCCTACAAGCGCACGATCTACCACGTCCGCGACGGGGAAGCGGCGCTCGACATCGTGCAGGACAGCATGCTGAAGCTGACGCAGCACTACGGCCACAAGCCGCTGGCCGAGCTGCCGCCGCTGTTCCAGCGGATCCTGTCGAACGCCACGCTGGACTGGTTCCGGCGCAGCCGCACGCGCAATGCCCTGTTTTCCAACCTGAGCGACTTCGAGTCCGGCGCTGACGGCAGCGGGGATCACGACCTGCTGGAAACGCTGGTCGTCGAGACCGACTCCAGGCTCGGCGAAAGCGCCGAGGACGCGACCCGGCGCGCCCAGGTGCTGGAAATCATCGAGCAGTTGCTGCAGGACCTGCCGGGACGTCAACGAGAGGCTTTCCTGCTGCGTTACTGGGAAGAGATGGACGTCGCAGAAACCGCCGCGGTCATGGGTTGCTCGGAAGGCAGCGTGAAGACGCATTGCTCACGAGCCGTCCACGCACTGGCCCGGGCACTGCGCGCCAGGGGAATCCGGCCATGAACACGAATCGAGACATGCAACGGCAGCAGACCCTGCAGGATCGCCTGGGCCTGCGCATCGCGGCGCGCCTGGCCACCGGAGCCAACGGCCTGCCGCACGAGGTCGAGGAGCGGCTGCGGGCGGCCCGCGAACAGGCCATCAGTCGCCGCCGACGGTCCGAAGCCGTGCCCGCGCTCGTGCCTACCGCAACCCCGGCCAGGGCCGACGACGCCACCCTCGGCATCCACGGCGGTGTCGCCGTGCTGGGCCGCCCGGGTGGCGATCCGCTCGAGCGCCTGGGACGCCTGGCATCGGTGGCGCTGCTGGCGGCACTGGCGGTCGGGCTGGTCCTGATCGCCGTCACCCAGAACGAGGACCGGACGCGCGAAGTGGCCCGGCTCGACCAGGCCCTGCTCACGGACGACCTGCCGCCGCAGGCCTACGCCGATCCCGGCTTCCTGCAGTTCCTCAAGACCCGCGCCGACAAGGCGGGCAATGACGGCCGCTAGGCCGACGCCGAACTCGCGCTGCCCGATGCCGCGATTTGCGCCCGCAACCGCTGCCACGCTTCTGCTCGCGCTGGTGCTGACGGGTCCGGCGGCGGCGCAGGGCAGCCGGGCGCGGACTGCCCCCGCGGGCAGCCCGGCTGGCAGCGGCCTGGCCTGGAACGGTCTGAGCGCCGAGCAGCGCACCGCACTGCGCCCGCTGCGCGAGCTCTGGCCGACCCTGGGTGCCGAAGACCAACGCCAGTGGCTGGCCATGGCGCGCAATTTCAACCGCCTGTCCCCGGCCGAACAGGCGCGGCTGCAACAGCGCATGAATGACTGGGCCCGCCTGAGTCCGACCCAGCGTTCCCGCGCGCGCCTGAACTTCGGCGAGGTGCGCCGCGTCCCGCGCGACGAGCGGCGCGAGCGCTGGGAGCAATACCAGGAGCTGTCGCCCGAAGAGCGCGCCCGGCTGGCGCGCGACCGCCCCAAGCCCCCGGCCGGCGCCGCTCCGGCCCTGCGCCCCGCGCCGGCAGGACAGATCCTGCGCCGTGAAGCACCCCGCGCCGGCCCGGAGCAGGCCGACCGTGATTCACGCGGCCGGCGCTCGATCAACCGCAACACCCTGCTGCCGAGGCAGCCGGCGC
>CAYRHV010000089.1:0-8620 GCA_964424045.1 uncultured Ottowia sp.
CGGAAGAGATCGAGGCCGTGGCCGCGGTGCTCAACCGCGACCACTACCACTTCTCCGAATAGCGCACTCGACCTTCGCGCAGCAGAAAACCGGCGCCACCGGAACTGGGGTTTGACCCCATGGGCGGCAGGGTTGCCGCCATTTAACATTAGTGCTTGCGCATATATTGATTCCAAGACCATGAGCCCTGAATCCACCCCGCTGCCGGCCGGCGTTGCCGCGCATGGCCGCCTGCGCAAGGCGCCCGAGCATTTCATCGATCCGGCGGGTGTGCAGGCCGTGTTCGCCGAGGGCCAGCGGGGCCGTCGCGACTTCATTCGGGGCGCCTTCGCCGCGGCCGTGGCCGGCACCGTCGCCACACGCGCCGGCGCGCAGGCCAATCCGGTGCCGGCCGAGGGCGGAGATCCGAACATCCTGAACCTGCCGACGCACTCCACCAGCCTCGGCCAGTCGGTGGTGACCGACGGCTATGGCCGCCCTTCGCGCTGGGAGGCCAACGTGCAGCGGCGCCAGAGCCCGGGCCTGACGCAGACCACCCAGGCCTCGGTGTCGTTCGCGCCGATGCAGTCGCTGTTCGGCATCGTCACGCCCAGCGGCCTGCACTTCGAGCGGCATCACCAGGGCTGGTGGGACATCGACCCGTCGAAACACCGCTTCATGATCAACGGCCTGGTGAAGACGCCGATGGTCTTCACCATGGACGAGCTGATGCGCCTGCCCAGCGTGTCGCGTTTCCACTTCATCGAGTGCGGCGCCAACACCGGCATGGAATGGGGCAACGTGGCGGTGCCGACGGTGCAATACACGCACGGCATGCTGTCGTGCAGCGAGTTCACCGGCGTGCCGCTGATCACCCTGCTCGAGCTGGCCGGCGCCGACGTCAAGAAGGGCAGGTTCGTGCTGGCCGAGGGCGCCGACGGCTCGTCGATGACGCGCACCATCCCGATGGAACTCGTCACCAGCGGCCAGGTGCTGGTCGCCTACGGCCAGAACGGCGAAATGCTGCGGCCCGAGAACGGCTACCCGCTGCGCCTGGTGGTGCCGGGCGTGCAGGGCGTGAGCTGGGTCAAGTACCTGCGCCGCATCGAAGTGGGCGACAAGCCCTGGGGCGCCAAGGACGAGGCGATCCACTACGTCGATCTGCTGCCCGATGGCACGCACCGCCAGTACACCAGCATCCAGGAATGCAAGAGCGTCGTCACCACGCCCTCGGGCGGCCAGGTGCTGCTGGACAAGGGCTTCTACAACGTCAGCGGCCTGGCCTGGTCGGGCCGCGGCAAGATCAAGCGCGTCGACGTCTCGGTCGACGGCGGACGCAACTGGCGCACCGCGCGGCTGGAAACCCCGGTGCTGGACCGCTGCCTGACGCGCTTCAACATCGACTGGGTGTGGGACGGCCAGCCCGCCATCGTGCAGAGCCGCGCCATGGACGAGACCGGCTACGTGCAGCCCAACTACCGCCAGCTGCGCGAGGTGCGCGGCCCGCGCTCGATCTATCACAACAACGCCATCCAGTCCTGGCTGGTGCAGGAAAACGGCGAGGTGAAGAATGTCCAGCTCTCCTAGGGATCCTCTTCATAACCTGCTGCGGGAAGCAGACGCTGCGGATCGGGATGAGATGCAAGACGAAAACCGCAGCAATAGCCCCGCTATTGCGAGGATTTGCAACGCAGCAGATCGCCCGAGGCCGCAGATGGATGCGGCGCACGAGGTTGTGCAGAGGGTCCCTAAATGGATCGCCTTGCTGCTGGCCGCGGCGCTCAGCCTGCCGGCGCTGGCGCAGCCGTCGTTCCCCGGCGTCGGACGCGCCGCCACGCCGGCCGAGGTCAAGGCCTGGGACATCGACGTGCGGCCCGACTTCCAGGGCCTGCCGGCCGGCTCGGGCAGCGTCGACCAGGGCCAGGACGTGTGGGAGTCGCGCTGCGCCAGCTGCCACGGCTTCTTCGGCGAATCCAACTCGGTGTTCTTCCCGCTGGTCGGCGGCACCACGGCCGAGGACGTCAAGACCGGGCGCGTCGCCAACCTGAAGCGGCTCGACTACCCGCAGCGCACCACCCTGATGAAGGTCTCCACGGTCTCCACGCTGTGGGACTACATCAACCGCGCCATGCCCTGGGACAAGCCCAAGTCGCTGCAGCCCGACGAGGTCTATGCCGTTACCGCCTTCCTGCTGCACCTGGCCGACGTGCTGCCGGCCGACTTCACGCTGAGCAACCAGAACATCGCCGAGGTGCAGAAGCTCATGCCCAATCGCGACGGCATGACGACGAAGCACGCCATGTGGCCAGGACCCGAACTGGGCGGCGCGGCCAAGCCCGACGTGCAGGCCGAGGCCTGCATGAAGGACTGCACGCCGGAGGAGAAGGTGACCTCGGTGCTGCCGGTGCACGCGCGCGGCGCGCACGGCAACCTGCGCGAGCAGAACCGCACCGTCGGGCCGCAGCGCGGCTCCGACACCACGCGCGACGAGGGCCTGCTGGGCGATGCCGCCGGCCCGGTGGCCGTGCCCGACGCCGACAAGGTCGCCGGCGCGGTGCCGCCCGCCGTGGCGCTGACGCAGCAGCACGGCTGCACCGCCTGCCACGCACAGGCGAGCAAGCTGGTCGGCCCGAGCTTTGTCGACATCGGCAAGAAGCATGGCGGCAAGGCCGACTACATCGCCGGCAAGATCAGGGAGGGCGGCTCCGGCGTCTGGGGCGAAACCCCGATGCCGCCGCAGGATCTGCCCGACGCCGACATCAAGCTCATGGCCGACTGGCTGGCCGACGGCGCCGCCGTGAAATGAGCTCATTGCAAAACAATCTGACACCCGTCAAATAATCGACAATTCATCGATTAACATGAAACCAGTTCCTGTTCATCCCGAAGGAGAGACGCCCATGCAGACACGCAGGCAAACCCTCAAGCAAAGCGCCGTCGTGGCGGGCCTGCTGGCCGGCACCGGCTTGTTTCCGCAGTACGCCCTGGCTTTCAACAAGGAAGCCTTCGGCGCCAAGACCCTGAACGACGCGCTTGCGGCGCTGGGTGCCAGCGGCGCCCCGACCGAGAGCGGCGACGTCACGCTGACGGCCCCCGACATCGCCGAAAACGGCGCCGTCGTGCCGCTGGCGCTGAGCACCACGCTGCCGAACGTCAAGCAGATGGTGCTGCTGGTCGAGAAGAACCCGAACGCCCTGGTGGCCGTGTTCAACGTCAATGACTCGGTCGACCCGAGCTTTGCCACGCGCAGCAAGATGGGCCAGTCGTCCGACGTCTATGCGGTGGCCATCACCGCCGACGGCAAGGCGCACTACGCCAAGAAGGAAGTCAAGGTCACCCTGGGTGGCTGCGGCGGCTAGAAAAACACTCCCCCTATGTCGCTGCGCTCATTCCCCCTCAGGGGACGCACCCAGTGGCCAGGGAGACCCCGGCCACGGGTGCCCCGCCTGGCTTGCTTCGCAGCCATTGGTCGGGGCGACAGGCAGGTGGCGGCGATTTTTGATTGAATTGTTTTGAACCGAATTCAGGAGAGAAGACATGGGTGATCCAATGCGTATCCGCGCCCAGGCCAAGGACGACAAGGCCACGGTGCGCGTGCTGATGAGTCACGAGATGGAGTCCGGCCAGCGCAAGGACGCGTCCGGGCAGATCGTGCCGGCCTGGCACATCCAGGACGTGAAGGCCTCGCTCAACGGCACGGAGGTCTTCAGCTGCGAATGGGGGCCGGCGGTGTCGAAGAACCCGTTCCTGCAGTTCGTCGTTCGCGGTGCCAAGGCGGGCGACAAGATTTCCATCACCTGGACCGACAACAAGGGCGACACCCGCACCGACGAGGCCACGGTGTCCTGAAGCCCAGGCGGTATCGAGGCAGGCCCGGCACATTGCGGGCCGGCCTCAGCGTTTTCACGACGAGGAGACAAGCACGATGAAAGCAAGACACGGCGCGGCCGCGCTGGCTGCGGTGGGGTTGCTGGCGCTGGCCGGCGGCGCCCTGGCGCAGAAGACCAGCACCGAGGCGATCGACGAATACCGCGAGATGCTGCAGGACGGCAACCCGGCCGACCTGTTCTCGATGAAGGGCGAGGAGCTCTGGACGAAAAAGCGCGGCCCGAAGAACGCCTCGCTCGAGCAGTGCGATCTCGGCAAGGGCCCGGGCGTCGTCAAGGGCGCTTTCGTCGAGCTGCCGCGCTACTTTGCCGACACCGGCAAGGTGCAGGACCTGGAGTCACGCCTGGTCACCTGCATGAGCACGCTGCAGGGCATCGACCCGAAGGAGGTCATCGACGCCGGCTGGGGCAAGGGCGAGCGCGCCAACACCTCTGCGCTGGCAACCTGGATCGCCGAGGAATCCAAGGGCATGACCTTCAACCTGCCGCAGTCGCATGCCGAGGAACGCATGATGTACGAGGTCGGCAAGCGCCTGTTCTTCCAGCGCGGCGGCTCGCATGACTTCGCCTGCGCCTCCTGCCACGGCGAGGACGGCAAGCGCATCCGCCTGCAGGACCTGCCGCGCCTGACCGGCAACCCGGGCGACGGCGTCGGCTTTGCCGCCTGGCCCGCGTATCGCGTCTCCAACGGCCAGATGTGGTCCATGCAGCACCGCCTGAACGACTGCTATCGCCAGCAGCGCTTCCCCGAGCCCGACTTCATCAGCGACGCCACGGTGGCGCTGGGGGTCTACATGGGCGTGAACGCCAAGGGCGCCCGTTCCGTGGCACCCGCCATCAAGCGCTGAGAAGGAGGCACAAGCATGAAACATCTCAAGCTCACGACCGTGTCGGCGCTGTTGCTGGGCGCCGGTGCCCTGGTGGTTGGCTGCGCCGTCGTTGCCCCCGGGCCGACGTCGGCCGAGGCCGATGCGCGCGCCGCCGAAGTGGTCAAGACCGGCTTTCATGACAAGGGCATCGTCAAGGTCGACGAAGCCCTGGCCCACGACGACACCCTGGCCGCCTGCGACGCTGCCGACGTGGCCGGCCAGCCGCTCGACCCCGAGCTGGCCAAGCGCCTGGAAGCGGCCAACATGAAAACCATCCAGTGGCCCAGCGACGGCAAGTTCATCGGCAACTGGAAGGAGGGCGAGAAGATCGCCCAGAGCGGGCGCGGCCGTACCTGGACCGACAAGGCCGACGCCGCCAACGGCGGCAACTGCTACAACTGCCACCAGATCAGCAAGGAGGAAATCTCCTTCGGCACCATCGGGCCCAGCCTCTACCAGTACGGCAAGCTGCGCGGGGTGACCGACCCGAACAGCCCGCAGGCGCAGGAAGTCGTCAAGTACACCTGGGGCAAGATCTGGAACAGCAAGGCCTACAACGCCTGCTCCAACATGCCGCGCGCCGGTGCCAAGGGCATCCTGACGCAGGACCAGGTGCGCCACATCGTGGCCCTGCTGCTGGACCCGAAGTCGCCGGTCAACCGCTGACGAGCCGTTCCGTCCTTTTCAGATTCGGCCCGGTTTTGCCGGGCCTTTTTTTCAAGCCATATATGAGCGGGGACTGATTCATGAACCTCAGCAAGCGTGAATTCCTCCAGGTGCTGGGCGCCGCCAGCGCCGCCGGCATGGGCCTGGGCCGCTTTGCCAACGCCAGCGCCCAGACCGCGGCCGAGGGCCTGTACGAGATCCCGAAGTTCGGCAACGTCTCGTTCCTGCACTTCACCGACTGCCACGCCCAGCTCCGGCCGATCCATTTTCGCGAGCCCAGCGTCAACCTGGGCTATGGCGACATGCAGGGGCGCCTGCCGCACCTGGTGGGCGAGCAGCTGCTGAAGGCCGTCGGCGTGCCCGCCGGCACGCCGGTCGCGCACGCGCTCACTTACCTCGACTTCGCCCAGGCCGCCGAGCGCTACGGCAAGGTCGGCGGCTTCGCGCACCTGGCCACCCTGGTCAAGCGCCTGCGCGCCAGCCGGCCGGGCGCGCTGCTGGTCGACGGCGGCGACACCTGGCAGGGCAGCGGCACCGCCCTGTGGACCAAGGGCCAGGACATGGTCGACGCCTGCAAGCTGCTGGGTGTCAATGTCATGACCGGACACTTCGAGTTCACGCTCGGCATGGAGCGCGTGCAGGAGATCATCAAGAAGGACTTCGCCGGCCACATCGACTTCGTGGCGCAGAACATCAAGACCACCGACTTCGGCGATCCGGTGTTCGAGCACTACACGATGAAGACCATCAACGGCGTGCCCTGCGCCATCATCGGCCAGGCCTTTCCCTACACGCCCATCGCCAATCCGCGCTACATGGTCGAGGAGTGGGAGTTCGGCATCCAGGACGAGCACCTGCAGGGGGTGGTCGACGAGGCACGCGGCAAGGGCGCCCAGGTCGTCATCGTGCTCAGCCACAACGGCATGGACGTCGACCTGAAGATGGCCAGCCGCGTGCGCGGCATCGACGCCATCCTGGGTGGCCACACGCACGACGGCATGCCCGTGCCCAGCATCGTCAAGAACGGCGGCGGCCAGACCCTGGTCACCAACGCCGGCAGCAACGGCAAGTTCCTGGCCGTGCTGGACCTCGACGTGCGGGACGGCAAGGTGCAGGACTTCCGCTACAAGCTGCTGCCGGTGTTCGCCAACATGCTGCCGGCCGACCAGGACATGGACGCCCTGATCACGAAGATCCGCGCGCCCTACGAAGCGAAGCTGGCCGAGCAGTTCGCCATCACCGAGGGCCTGCTGTATCGGCGCGGCAACTTCAACGGCACCGGCGACCAGCTGATCGTCGACGCGCTGATGGAAGTGCAGGGCGCCGACCTGGCGTTCTCGCCCGGTTTCCGCTGGGGCACCACCCTGCTGCCCGGCCAGCCCATCACGCGCGAATGGGTCATGGACATGACGGCCACCACCTACAGCTACGCCACCCTGACCGAGATGAAGGGCGAGATGGTCAAGACCGTGATGGAAGACGTCGCCGACAACCTGTTCAATCCCGACCCCTACTATCAGCAGGGCGGCGACATGGTGCGCGTGGGCGGCCTGACCTACGCCTTCAACCCGCAGGAAAGCATCGGCAAGCGTGTCACCGACATGCGCCTGAAGGGCGAGCTGATCGACCCCGACAAGACCTACAAGGTCGCCGGCTGGGCCCCGGTGGCCCAGGAAGCCGCCCAGGCCGGCAACCCCATGGTCTGGGACGTGGTCGAGAAGTGGCTCAAGGCCACCGGCGGCAAGGTCGCGCCGCGCCAGGCCAACATGCCGAAACTGGTGGGCGGGGCGCTGCCGAATCCGGGGTATGCCGACTGACGTCGCTGTGCCCGGGTGACGCGCCCGAGGTGCACGCCGACGCAGTGGTCTCGTTGTACCAAGGCGGCAGGCGTCGCGCCGATCGCCATGCGCGTCTCCTTGCACTCAAGGATTCATGCCGATTCGCATTCAAGGATATGACAAACGGCGCGAGCACGACCGACGACACCGCAGTCATTGAAGCGCAGCGAGGTCATTCGTCATTCGTCATTTCGAACGCGAGTTGGTATCAGAACCGGTAGGTCAGGTACAGGTAAGGCACGATCGGATCCAGCCGCACGCGCGTCCGCGCCACGCCCACCGTGTTGCCACCGACGCGGGTTGTCAGCGTCGCCGTGGTCTTCATCGGGATCCAGGACAGCGAGAACGCCACGCCCCAGTGGGTGTCGATGGCGTAATTGGCGCCGACGTTGAACACCGGCGCCAGCTTGCTGCCGATGCGGCCGCTGGTCACCGAGGCGCCGGGCGGAATGCCCAGCGCGCCGCCCATCACGCCCTGCAGGCCGGGCGTCAGGCGCACGCTGCGAAATGCCGCATAGGTCAGGCCCAGCCCGGCGGAAACGCGAAACCGGTCGTCCGAGCGGCCGAAGAAATACTTGCCCAGCAGCGCCGGCGAATACAGGCGCGCATCCCCCAGGCGCCCGACCGGTGCCAGCGCGCCGCTGCCGTCGAGCTTGATGCGCGGTGGGATTCCGAACACCGCCTCCACCGCCCAGTTGTCGGTGATGAAATAGTGCAGGTTCAGGCCCAGCGTCGTCGCGTTGCGCACATTGGCGCCCGTGCCCGGGAACACCTGCTGCACCGGGCTCACCAGCGCCAGCGGCGAGGTCTTGTCGTGGGGTGCATACGTCAATGCACCAGCCCCGACCACCCAGTCACCTGCCTTCTGTGCCTGCGCCGCGCCCGCCGCCAGGCCCAGCGCCAGCGCGATGCACCAGCTTGCATGGGGTCTCATGATTTGTCTCCGTTTGATGGTGTGTTCAGCTTAGACCTGTGCTGAAACCCTGCTGGCGTCGTATCGATTGCGCAGCTGTTTGGGCTGGCAACCTCATGGTCCGGGATGGGACGCAGGAGGAGCTGGAGGTCGTGAGTGGCAAGATGTGCTGCGCCAGGTCGACATGTCGAAGCGGGTGGGTGGGGTGTTGCACTTCACTCTTGAGACCGCCTCCTGTCTATATTTGATGACCCTGGTTGGTCATCCTTGAAAAATCTGTCGATTGATCGATACTGTTTTTCCCAAGCCGAAAACGTTTTCTACAGTCTGGCGGGCGAGTCAACACGGAGGAGATCACCATGAAACGCAGGACATTGCTGACCGCGCTGGGCGGACTCGCAGCCGCGGGCTGCGCGACCACGGACAGCCTGCAGCCGGGCACGGGCGGGTCGACCTTCGAGGTGCGGG
>CAYRHV010000090.1:0-8580 GCA_964424045.1 uncultured Ottowia sp.
TCGGCAATCTCGCCGCGAATGCTGACCAGCGCCGTGTGCGGCCCGCTGGGTGCCGCCGCCGTGCGCCACGCATCGGCCGCGAGCAGCCAGATCAGGGCCGCCAGCAGCAACATCCAGAGCAGGCTCCTGAGCATGCGCCAGCGCCGGGCGGCGCGGCGCTCGCGCAGGTCGGCCTGCAGCAGCTTCTCGATCGCCTCGCGCTCCCAGTGGATGGTCCGGGCGTCCAGGGTGACTTCGTTGTTCATGGTTTCCATTGCTTGTCCAGCCCGGGACCGGGACCGGCCCGGGCTGCAGTGAAGATAGCGGGACCGCGGCGCCCGGCGGTTTCAGAATGCAATCGGCCGCAGCGCCGGCGTCGGCTGCCAGGAGACGACGCCATCCTGCTCGCTGAGCCCGATCTTCACCAGACCGCCACGGCAGGGTCCGGCGACGCCGGCGCCGGTGTCGGGTGCATAGACGGCGCCGTGCGCGGCGCACAGCAGCCACTGGCCGGTGTCGTCGAAGATGCGGTTGGGCTGCCAGTCCAGCTCCATCGCGACGTGGGTGCAGCGGTTCAGGTAGGCGTAGGCGCTGCCCTCGAAGCGGATCGCAAACGCCCGGCAGTTCTCGCCCTCGTATTCGACGTCGAAAGGCACGGCCAGACCGCCCTCCTCCAGTTCGTCGGAGCGGCACAGCTCGATCGGCGCGAGGTCGGGGTCGGTATCGGTATCCATGGCTTGTTCAACCCGCGAGCAGCCTGCGGGCTCAGGCATTGTGCAGCAGCCAGGCACGCAGCTCGGCCACCGAATGGGCAACGAAGCGCGGCGCCAGGGGCGTGAAGCTGTCCGGCTCATGCGCGCCGTAGCTCACGCCGACGCTGGCGCAGCCGGCGTTCAGCGCCATCTGCAGGTCGTGCGTGGTGTCGCCGATCATCAGCGTGCGCTCGGGTCCGGTGCCGAATTCGTGCATGAGCTCGTGCAGCATGAGCGGGTCGGGCTTGCCCGCGGTCTCGTCCGCCGTGCGCGAGCCGTCGAACATCCCGACCAGCTGGCGCGAACCCAGGGCCTCGTCGAGCCCGCGCCGGCTCTTGCCCGTGGCCACGGCCAGCCAGTGGTGGCGCGCCCGCAGCTCCGTCAGCAGCGGCAGCACGCCGGTGAACAGGCTGATGTCGTTCTGGTGCTGGACATAGTGGTGGCGGTAGCGGGCCGCCAGCGCCGGGTAGCGCGCCGGCGGCACGTCGGGCGCGGCCCGGGCCAGCGCCTGCGTCAGCGCCATGCCGATGACCCAGGCGGCGGCCTCGTCGCTCGGTCGCCGGCCGCCGACATCGACCACCGCCTGCTGGATGCAGCGCGTGATGATGGCGGTGGAATCGAACAGCGTGCCGTCCCAGTCCAGGCAGATCAGGTCGAACTGGCGCGTGCGGGTCATGGCGGCGGGGCGAATTGCGAGAGGTCCAGGTCGGCCGGCAGTTCGGCACTGAGAGTGACGCGCTCGCCGCTCGCCGGGTGCGTGAACTGTAACCGCCAGGCATGCAGGAACATGCGCCGCAGGCCCTGCTTGCGCAAGGCCTTGTTGCGCGCGAAGTCGCCGTATTTGTCGTCGCCCGCGATCGGATGGCCGTGCGCCGCCAGATGCACCCGAATCTGGTGCGTGCGGCCGGTACGGATGGTGACCTCCAGCAGGGTGAAGCCGGCCAGGCGCTGGCGCACCCGCACCAGGCTGATGGAGCGACGGCCGGCCGGATCGTCCCGTGCCACGGCGCGCACCCGGCGCTCGCCATCGGCCTGCTGGAACTTGTGCAGCGACAGGTCGATCACCTTGAGGCGCTCGGGCCACTCGCCGAGCACCAGGGCCAGGTAGGTCTTGTCCGTGCTGCGGGCACGGAACTGATCCTGCAGGTGCTTGAGCGCGCTGCGCTTCTTGGCCACCAGCAGCACGCCGCTGGTCTCGCGGTCCAGCCGGTGCACCAGCTCCAGGAACCGCGCCTGCGGGCGCGCGCGCCGCAGCTGCTCGATGACGCCGAAGCTCACGCCCGAACCGCCGTGCACGGCGACGCCGGATGGCTTGTCCAGCGCCAGCAGGTGTTCGTCCTCCAGCAGGATCGGGAACTCGCGCGCCGGCGCCGCGGCAGGCCCGGCGGGTGGCTGTGCCGTGCGCACCGGGGGCACCCGCACCCGGTCGCCGGTCTGCACCCGCGTGTCGGCGCCGGCCCGACCCTGATTCACCCGCACCTGGCCGGAGCGGATGAGACGATAGACGTGGCTCTTGGGCACGCCCTTCAGGTGGCGCAGCAGGAAGTTGTCCAGGCGCTGGCCCGCGCTCTCCTCGTCGACTGTGATCCAGTGCACTTGCGGGCGCATAACCGGCTCCGCCACGGCGGGATTGGCATCTATAATGGGATTCACTGGCAACGCGCTGCAATTGATCGAATCCGGGCTGGACGCCCGGAACCGCAAGCCGCAAGTCTATTCCAGCGGCTGATCGTCATCGCGCGCCAGTAAACAGGTCGATGCCACGCCTGCACAGGAAAGCGCCTTGCCGCCCGATTTGCGGCCACGCCAGAAAAGCGCAGGACCGGTCGACGCAATGAGACACACGGATACGGAATACCCAGACGCGCGGGTCGCTGCAATGCGGGCCGGCGCGTCCGATCGAAGCGAGACACACGTGATGCTGATGGCATGGATGGTGATCCTGGGACGCTGGCTGCGGCTGGCGGACTGGACGCCGGTCCACGTCTCGGCCCCTGGCGCACCGGCTCCCCTGCCGTGCGCCCGGAGTGTGTGTCTGGCGCCGCTCGCACCCCCCTACGCCAGGCCACCCGATCGCGGCCGCTGAACCCCGCGTTCAGCTGCCGCCAGGGCGTACGCGCCCGACCGCCAGCGCCTGGCGATTCCGCTGTTTCACTGCGCCGATCAGGGCATCCAGGGCTCCCCCGAGGGGCCGGTGACTGCTTTTGAACAAAGGAACGCGCATCATGAAACGGATGCTGATCAACGCCACGCAGGCCGAGGAGCGCCGCCTGGCGATCGTCGATGGACAGAAACTGCTCGACTACGAGATCGAGATCGAGGGACGCGAACAGCGCAAGGGCAACATCTACCAGGCGGTGGTGACCCGCGTCGAGCCGTCGCTGGAAGCCTGCTTCGTCGACTACGGCGAGGAGCGCCACGGCTTTCTGCCGTTCAAGGAAATCTCCAAGCAATACTTCCCGGAAGGGGTCTCGGTCAGCCAGGCCCGGATCAGCGACGTCATCAAGGAAGGCCAGACCCTGCTGGTGCAGGTCGAAAAGGAGGAGCGCGGCAACAAGGGGGCGGCGCTCACCACCTTCATCTCGCTGGCCGGTCGCTACGTCGTGCTGATGCCCAACAACCCGCGCGGCGGTGGCGTCAGCCGCCGCATCGAGGGCGAGGACCGGGCCGAGCTGAAGGAGGCGATGGACCAGCTCGAATACCCCAAGGGCATGAGCATCATCGCCCGCACTGCCGGCATCGGCCGCACCGCGCCCGAGCTGCAGTGGGACCTGAACTATCTGCTCAAGCTGTGGGACGCGATTGACGGCGCGGCCAAGGCCGGCAAGGGCGCGTTCCTGATCTACCAGGAAAGCAACCTGGTGATTCGCGCCATGCGCGACTACTTCAACAGCGACATCGGCGACGTCCTGATCGACACCGACGACATCTACGAGCAGGCGCACCAGTTCATGAGCCACGTGATGCCCGAGCACGCGGCCAAGGTGAAACGCTACCGCGACAACGCGCCGCTGTTCTCGCGCTTCCAGATCGAGCATCAGATCGAGTCGGCCTACGCCCGCACCGTCACCCTGCCCTCCGGCGGCGCCATCGTGATCGACCACACCGAGGCGCTGGTCTCGGTGGACGTGAACTCGGCGCGCGCCATCAAGGGCGGCGACATCGAGGAAACCGCCACCCGCACCAACCTGGAAGCCGCCGACGAGGTGGCGCGCCAGATGCGCCTGCGTGACCTGGGCGGCCTGATCGTGATCGACTTCATCGACATGGAGGAAAGCAAGAACCGACGCGAGGTGGAAAGCCGCCTGCGCGAGGCGCTGCGCCAGGACCGCGCGCGCGTGCAGTTCGGTTCGATCAGCAAGTTCGGCCTGCTGGAAATGAGCCGCCAGCGCCTCAAGCCGGCGCTGTCCGAAGGCGCCTCCATCCCCTGCCCGCGCTGCGGCGGCTCCGGCCACGTGCGCGACACCGAGTCGTCGGCGCTGCAGATCCTGCGCATCATCCAGGAAGAGGCAATGAAGGACAACACCGCCGCCGTCAGCGTGCAGGTGCCGGTGGAAGTGGCCAGCTTCCTGTTGAACGAGAAGCGCCCCGAGATCGCCAAGATCGAGTTCAAGCAGCGCGTCAATGTCATCCTGGTGCCGAACAAGACCCTGGAGACACCGCACTACCGGCTGGACCGCCTGAAGCACGACGACCCGCGGCTGGACCAGATGGACTCCAGCTACAAGCTGGTCGAGGAATTCGAGGATCCGACCACGGTGACGCGGCGCAGCCAGGAGCCGACGAACCGGCAGCAGCCGGTGATCAAGGGCGTGCTGCGCGACGAACCGGCGCCCCAGCCCGCGCCTCGGGTCGAGCCCGCGGCGCCCGCCGCCCCGGTGGCGCCGGTCGCTGCCGCGGCAACGGCCGAGGCGTCGGGCGGCCTGATGGGCTGGCTCAAGAGCCTGTTCGGCGTCACGCCACCGCCGCAGCCGGCGCCCGCGCCGGCACCGGCCGCGGCGCCTGTCGGCGAGGACAAGCCCGAACGACGCGGCGAGCGCTCCGGCCAGCGGCGGGGTGGCCGCGGCGGACGCGGTGGTCGCAATGGCGACAGCCGTTCGGCCGCGCGTGAAACCCAGGCCGCAGCGGACAACGGCAGCGAAGGCCGCAAGCCACGCGACGGCGGCCGCCGCGGCGACCGCAGCAGCAGCCGCGAGCGCTCCGAGGACGCTCGTGCCGACACCCGGCGCAAGGACCCGGCGGCGGAAGCCGCATCCGGTGAACGTCCGGCACGCGGCGAAGGCCGCCGCCCGCGCGGCCAGGGCCGTGCGGAAAACGGCACCGCGCCGGCCAGGGAGCTGGAAGGCAGCGCGGTTGCGCCCGATTCGACCGGGGTGGTGCACGGACAGGAACCGGTTGCCAGCGAGGCGACCGGAGAAGAGCGCCGCGAGCGCCGCTCCCGCGGTGGCCGTGGCCGACGCGGTCACGGCGGCGCCGACCGCGCCGAGCGACACGAGCAGGAGCAGGACGTGGTCGCGCCCGCCATCGACACCGAAGTCGCCGCTGAATCCGAAGCCGCCGGCACGGCGCCTGCACCCCGCTCGTACTTTACGCGCGGTCAGGGTGAAGTGGCCGAAGAAGCACCCGCCGTGCCCCTCGAGGCAGTGGCGGAGGCGGTGACCGAGCCGGTCGCCGCGCCGGAGCCGGTGGTCGAGCGCATCGAGGCCGTTGCCGCCGCAGACGTCGCGCCAGCGCTGCCCGAGGCTGCCGAAGTCGAGGCCGTCGAGGCCGCCGAACCGGCCCACGGCGGTGCGCCCGAAGCGACGCCGTTCGTCCTGCCGCTGGAGCAGCTGGGCGAGCTGGCCGATGCCGCCGGCCTGCAATGGATCCAGACCGACGCCGAGCGTGCGGCGGCCGTTCGAGCCGCCATCGCTGCCGAACCGCAGCCGATCCATGTGCCGCGCGAACGTCCGCCCGTGATCGAGCTCGACGACGGTCCGCTGATCCTGGTCGAGACGCGCAAGGACCTGGGCTCGATGCAACTGCCGTTCGAGCAGTCGACGCACTGAGAAAGCGGATCCGTCCCGTCCCTTCATCGTCCTGCGAGGACGAGCGTCCCGGCGCTGAACAGGCACCGGGACGCAGGCTGGGCACACAGGTAGGCTAGCTGTGAAGCGTCAAGAGGTTGTTTCTTGACTGGTTGAGTCTAAACATGGGTGCGACGCCTCCGGTGCCCTGATGCGGGCGACGCCAGTTGTGGTGATGATTCCAGTGCTCCAGCGCAGCGGTTCGCTCGCTGGAGTTCTGGTAGGTGAAGCCATAGGCCCATTCTCGCAGCGCCGACTGGATGAACCGCTCGGCCTTGCCATTGGTCTGCGGCCGGTAGGGCCGCGTGAAGCGATGCCGGATGCCCAATTGCCTGCAATTCAACCACCATCGGCTGCTGGAGCCCATCGGCTACATCCCGCCGGCCGAAGCCGAGGCAAACTATTGACGTGAGCAGGCCAAGGCATCCGCCACCCAGCCTGCCTCGCTGGCAGCGTCGCAGGAGGGTTGAACCATGAATGCATGGTCCAACCGGGAGGCCTTCGGCGGCCCCTGCGGGGGGCTGAAAGAGAAAATGCCTGAACCCAGGAGCCGTCAGGCCATGTCGGTCTGACTCAAGCCAACAAGCCCCCTCGAAAACCGGAGCTGTTCACTCGAGTGAACAGCCACAAGAATGCCAGATTGACCCTCTACGGTCGAGCCCTGCTGGTCAGGCGCATCGTCCATGAGGGCTTGCGTCCACAAGAGGCCGAGCAGGCGGCCGGTGTCAGTGTGCGCACGGCCTACAAATCTCGGGCGCTGGCATGGCGGGCCCGCACACGCGCTCGCCCAGGCCACGGCACAGCCTCCATCAGGTGCCGCAGGCCACGCTCGAGAAATGATTGCGCCGCGGCGCCAGCGCTGCAGCTACCGGCACATTGGCGCCATGTGCGATGTGCGATGTGTCCCCGGCCACCGTGGGGCGCTGGCTGGCCCGCCACGGGCTGAACCGGCTGGCCGCGTTGGAGCCGGCACGGCCGGTGCTGCGCTACGAGCATGAAGCGCCGGGCGATTTGCTGCACCTGGACATCAAGAAGTTCGGACACTTTGACAGGCCAGGCCACAGGGCCACGGCCGACCGGCACGCCGGGACCTCGCGTGGCGCCGGATAGGAGTATATACACGTGTCCACCGATGACCATTCACGCTTGGCCTTTGCGCGCTGGCAGCCGATGAGACGGCAGTCAGTGCCTGCCGTGGACTTGACCCCATTCCGCGGACAGGTACGGGCTTGATTCTCAAGCACTCGAATGCACGAACGCAGGGTTGTCCACGGCGGCGGTCGGCGCTTGCGACGAACCGACCGACGCGGTGGGCAACCCGGGTTCCCGGGCACGATCTTGTTACTCGACGTGCTTTCTCTCGAAGTTGATCGGAGACTGGTGCCCGAGTGCCGAATGACGGCGGCGCGGGTTGTACCAGCCCTCGATCCAGGTAAACAGCGCCGTTCTGGCCTCGGCCTTGCTCCTCCAACTGCGCCGGTCGAGCAGTTCGCATTCCAGCGTGGCGAAGAAGCTCTCGGCCATCGCGCTGTCGTAGGCATCCCCAACGGTGCCCATCGAGGCCGTACGCCCATCTCGCGGCAGCGGCTTCCGAAGGCGACGCTGATGTATTGGCTGCCTTGGTCCGAGTGGTGGATCACCGAATCGGGCCGGCGGGTGTGCAGCGCCATGTTCAACGCGCCGATCACCAGATCAGCCGTCATCCGCTTGCCCATCGACCAGCCCGCCACCTTACGACTGAAGGCATCGATCACGACGGCCAGGTAGAGGAAGCCGCTCCAGGTGGGGATGTAGGTCATGCCTGCGACCCACAGTTGGTCGGGCGCCTCGGCGCGAAACCGCCAATTCACCAGATCCGGCGCTGGCCGCTGCTTGGCGTTGCGCTCGGTGGTCACAGTGAACCCGCGCCGGCGGCTGACACCGCGGATATGCGCCTGGCGCATCAGGCGCGCCACGCTCTTGCGACTGACCACATGGCCAGTCTCCCGAAGTTCGGCGCGGATGCGCCCCATGCCGAAGGTTCTATCCGAGGCTTGGTGGGCCTGCCGGATGACCTCGGTCAGCTCTGCATTGGCCATCGCGCGCGCACTCGGCGCTCGGCCCAGCCAGTCGTAGTAGCCGCTGCGTGACACCCCCAGCACGCGGCGGAAGGTGTGCACGCCAGCGGCTTGGGCGTCGGCCTTGTTGGCTCTCACGAGCTCATAGACGGCGTGAACGTCTGCTCGCTTTTGCCGGCAAACCAGGCCGCGGCCTTTGCCAAGATGTCTCGCTCGATCCGCAATTGCTGCACCCGGAGACGCAGGCGAATGACCTCTTCGCGCTCGGCGCTGGTCAGGCCCTCCTTGCCGCCGGGCACGGGCTTGCCCCGATCGCGCGCATCCTGCGCGATCCAGTCGGAAATGCTCTGGGCGCTGGGGCCGAACTCGCGCGCCAGCCCTGCTGGCGTTCGACCGGCACAGGCCAACTCAACGATCTGTTATCGAAATTGCTCCGCGTACGACGGTCTGGTTCTGGGCACTCTCGGACTCCTTTCGCTCAACGGTAAGGTGTCCGTGAAAAGGGGGCAAATTCAAGTCCACGGCAGCGAATCTGCCCGTACGGATGTGCCACGTAAATCGTTGCTGGTTGAATTGGAAGCGAAGTTTGATCTGCGCAGCACGGATGCGCTCGGGCCAAGTGCCCTCTTCAAGCGCATCAATATTACGTTCTGAGACTGAAACGATACCAAGTCGTCCCTGCAAATCCCCGCCAAACCGCATGAACACTGGGTTTTCGCCGATTCC
>CAYRHV010000091.1:0-8541 GCA_964424045.1 uncultured Ottowia sp.
AGGTCCTCGACCGCGGGCAGCTCCTGCATGATGCGCGACAGGTCGGCGTCGCTTTCGACCTCGCTCACCACGGCGGCGGCGCTGGATTCGCCCTGTGAATAGGCCTGGCTGATGCGCTGCGCCAGCGCGCCCGGATCGAGCTGCTGCAACCCCAGCGCCAGCGCGCCGCCGCCGTGACAGCGCAGCACCTCGCCCAGCGCGGCCGCGTCGGGCGCGCCGTCGTGCCACAGGGTGAGCGCCTGGCCGTCGTCTTCCAGCAGCAGGCGGGCGCTGCGGGCAAAGGGATAGGGCAGGAGGTAGCGCACGCTGGCCAGCCGGCTCAGTTGCCCAGGTAGTTGCCCTCGCCGCTGGCCGGCATCTCGATCAGCGGTGGCGGCGGCGCGGGCCGCGTCCAGTCCGCCGCCGTGGTCGGGTAGACCTGCGGCAGCACCGGTGCCTGGTTGAGCTGCAGCACGCTGCTGGGCCGCGGCTGGTTGCCCTGCTGCTGGCCGCGCATCAGGTCGTAGCGATCGAGCGAGAACTGCTCCACCGCATCGGCATCGCGCACCACCACCGGGCGCAGGAACACCATCAGGTTGCTCTTGGTGATGCCGCGCGAGCGGCTCTTGAACAGGTTGCCGACGACCGGGATGTCGCCCAGGCCGGGCACCTTGTCCTCGTTTTCGGTGAACTGGTCTTCCATCAGGCCGCCCAGCACCACGATGGCGCCGTCGTCCACCAGCACGCTGGACTCGATCGCGCGCTTGTTGGTGATCAGGCCCTGCGGCGAGTTGATCGAGGTCGGCTCGACGTTGGAGGTCTCCTGGTAGATCACCATCTTGACGGTGCCGTTTTCGCTGATCTGCGGCCGCACGCGCAGCGTCAGGCCGACGTCCTTGCGCTCGTAGGTCTGGAACGGATTGACGGTGCCGCCGGAGGCGCCGGTGTTGGTGAAGCTGCCGGTGACGAAGGGCACGTTGCGGCCCACCATGATGCTCGCTTCCTCGTTGTCCAGCGTCAGCAGGGTGGGCGCCGACAGCACGTTGCCGGTGCCGGTCGACTGCAGGAAGTTGGCCAGCGCCGCCAGCGCGTAGCTGGCACCGAAGCGGTGCACCAGGCCCAGGTTCAGGCCCGCCGACGGCGGCGTGGTGGGTGTCCAGCCGCTGTTGCCGGCGCCGAGGAACTGGGCGCTGAAATCGATGATGTTGGTGCTGCCGGCGCCGTAGTTGGTGCCCAGGATGCCGATGTTGGTGTCGCCCTTGCGGCCCAGGATGCCCTGCCACTGGATGCCGAACTCGGCCGCCTTGTCGGCGCGCACCTCGGCGATCAGGCTCTCGACGTAGACCTGCGCGCGGCGCTGGTCGAGCTGGTCGATGACGGCGCGCAGTTCGCGATAGACCGGCTCGGGCGCGCTGATGATGAGCGCGTTGGTGGCCGGGTCGGCCTGGATCTGGCCGCCGGTGGAGGGCTGGTTGCCGCCCGCGGCATCGATGGTCGGACCGCTGGCCAGGCCGCTGGTGCTGCCGCCGGCGTTCAACGCGACCGGGCGCGGCGCGGCCTGGGCGGCGACCGTGCTGCCGCTGCTGGCGGCGCCGACGGCGCTGGTCGACTGCCCGGGCAGCGCCGCCAGCGCGGCCCGCAGCGTCACCGCCAGCTTGGCGGCTTCGGCGTTCTTCAGGTAAACGACGTGGATGTTGCCGCCTTCGCCCTCGGCCAGGCGCGAGGGCGGCTGGTCGAGTTGCTCGATCAGCGTGCGCGCCAGCGCCAGGCGCGCCGGGTTGGCCGCGCGCAGGATCAGGGCGTTGCTGCGCGGCTCGGGCAGGATGGTGGTGTGATAGCCGCTGCCGCCGCCCACCGACGTCGGTGCCGCGCCACCCTGGGCCGGCGCCGCTGCCGGCCCCGGCAGCGCGCTGCCGCCGGTTTCCAGCAGGCGCACCACCAGCGGCGCCAGGTCGCTGGCCACTGCGTGCCGCAGGCGCACGATCTCGACCCCGGTGGCGTTGGAGACGTCCAGCGCGGCGATGATGCGCCCCAGCCGCTGCAGGTTGGCGCCGTAGTCGGTGATGACCAGGGCATTGGTGCCCGGGTTCACGTTGATGGTGTTGTTGGGGCTGATCAGCGGGCGCAGGATCGGCACCAGGTTGTTGGCGTTCTCGTGCGTGAGGCGGAAGATCTGGGTCTGGATCTGGCCGCCGCCCTGCACGCGGCCGGCCGAGACGGCGCCGCTTTGCAGCTTGGCCTCGGATTCGGGCAGCACCAGCACGATGCCGCTGGACTCGACGAGTGCGAAGCCCTGCGTGCGCAGCTGCGCCGCAAACAGGTCCAGTGCCTGCGCCGGCGTCACCGGCGTCGTGCTGGTGAGCGACAGCGTGCCCTTGACGCGCGGGTCGACCACCACGTTGCGTCCGGTGAGCGTGGCCATGGTGCGGGCCACCGCGTCGATCTCGGCGTTGACGAAGTCGAGCGTCACGCGCTCGCCCGGTCGCACCGCCGCCAGGTCGGTGTCGGCGCCGGTGACCACCGGGTCCGGGTCGGCGGCGTGCACGCCCAGGGATGCGGCCAGCAGGGCCGTGCAGCAGAGCGCGGAGACGGACGTCAGGGTGAATCGGGCCATGGGCGGGCAAATCGTTCGGCGGCTGGCACTGTAGCAAATGCTTGCAGCCGGGTCTGTGATGGAATCGCGCGCGGGCGTCCGTTTGCGGGCTGGATTGGGGTCATCCGAACGAAATCAGGGCGCGATTGCCACGCCGCTGGCCCAGGATGTTGAGCAGGTTCGCCAGCTGGGCTTCCAGGCCCGGGGCGGCCGTTGCTTCGCCGCGAAAGCGCAGCCGCGTGCCGACCCAGGTGCCGGAGCCCGACAGGCGCAGGTCGCCTTCCAGCGTCGACAGTGCCAGGCTGGCGCTTTCGCCGCCCAGCAGGCGCAGCTGGTAGGAGCCCATGGGTTCGAGCGTCGTCAGGCGCGAGGACAGGTCGCGCGCCGTCAGTTCGGCGCCACCGGCAAGCTGCACGCGCCCGGCCGCCCAGTCGATGTGCAATCCCTGCGTCTGCAGGGTCAGCTCGCCGCGCGGCTGGACGGTGTTGAACGGCGTGCCCAGGCCGGTGAGCAGGGCCGCTGGCCAGATCGATTCGGCGTCGCCCAGCTGCAGCTGGGCGCCGTTCCAGCGCGGCGACAGCCGCAGCAGCAGCGGGCCGTGCGGCGTGCAGCAGTCCGCGCGCAGTGTCAGCGCGACGCCCAGGCCGCTGGGCGCCAGGCGCCAGTGCACGCGGCCGGGCAGGGCGGCCCGGTCGCGGCTGTCCGGGCCGCCGGTCAGCAACAGGCTGGCGTTGCCGGCCCAGATCGTGCCCTGCGGCTGGACCAGCTGCACGTGCATGTTGCTGGCCCGCGCCAGCCCGGCCGCGAGCCAGCGTGCCGGCGCTGCCCACCAGAGCACCAGCAGCGCACCCAGCACCGCTCCGGCAACGGCCCAGCGCCCGGGCATGGTGGCCGCGGGTGCCTGCTTCATGGCGGCGGCAGGCCCAGCGACAGGGTGCCACGCCATTGCGTCGGACCGTCGGCACCTGCCGTGTCGACGCGCGTGAGCCGGCCCTCGAGCACAGCGGCGCGCGCGTTCGCACGGGCGTCGACCAGCCAGTCCGCCAGGCTCTGTGCGGGCGCATCGTGCAGCACCAGTTGGGCTCGGTCGCCGGTGATGCTGAGTTGGCCGGAGCGGCCCAGGCGCGCACGCGTGGCGGCCTCCAGGGCGCGCCGCGCCTCGTCGTGGCCGAGGCGCGGCAGGGCCTTGACGGCCTCGGCTTCGCTCCACAGCATCTGCATGCGTTCGGTCTCGGCCTGCAGCGCCTGGCGCTGCGCGGGGGCCGAGCGCAGTGTCGACAGCGCTGGCGCGAGCGCCAGCAGCCACAGCAGGGCCAGCGCCACCACCAGCGCGGCGACGCCGATCAGCCGGCGCTCGCGCGCGCCCAGCCCGGCCCAGGCCGCGCGCAGCCGCGCACTGGTGTCGCGCAGGCCGGTCTGGTTCATTGGGGGACCCTCCACATTGCGCGCCGCGCGATCCGGGCCGGAGAGCGGCTCATGGCGTGGCCCCCTCGCGCAGCACGATGGCGTCGCCTTCGGCCTGCAGCCGGTAGCCCAGCGGCCGCAGCGTGGCCTGGGCCTGGGCCAGTGCGTCCATGGGCCATTCCAGGCCTTTCAGCCGCAGTTCGCCGCTCGAGAATTCCAGTGCGCCGGGCTGAGGACCGGGGCGCGCGACGCGCGCATAGGCCGCCAGCATCGGCTCCAGATCGCGCGGCGACAAGGCGCCGGCGCCCTGGCGCAGCGCCGCCACTTCGCGCGCCATCTGCACCGGCGGATCGACCACCACGCGCACCTGGGGAAAGGCCTGCGTCAGCATGGTGCTGATTTCGGTGCGCTGCGCCTGCAGGGCGTCCTGTGTGCGCCAGGCCCACAGGTTCAGGCCCAGCAGCTGGGCCAGCAGTAACAGGGCCAGGCCCCAGCGCGCCGGCCGCCAGCGCGGGGCGTGCAGGAAATCGCGCCAGCTGGCTCCGGCACGACGCGCGGCCCAGGCCGCGCCCGTGCGCGCCAGTTCGCCCTGCGCCAGGTTCCAGGCCGAGCTGCTGCTGCGCAGCAGGCGCTCGGCCGGTGCCAGCAGCGCCGGCGCCTGGCCCAGCGTCTGTTCGGCCAGGGTGGCCACGGCCGGTTCGGCCAGGGTGGCCACGGCCGGTTCGGCTTCCAGCGTGGCCGCGTCGGAGGCCCGGACGTCCAGCACGCCACGCAGCAGCGCCAGCGCGCCCGCGTCCAGTGGCAGCGCCTGCACGCCGCCCGGAACCCCGGTGCCGCTGGCCAGCAACCGGGCCCGTCCGGGCTCTCCGGTCACGACCAGCTGCGGCGCGCCGTCGCCCGGTGCCAGCTCGGGCACCAGGCGCGCCACCGAGCGCCCGGCGCCGGCCAGCACCCGCAGGTGCGCGTCCAGCCAGTCGCGCTGGCAGACCGCGACCCAGGACCTGCCGTCGACGGGGGCACCGGGTTGCAGCGCGAAGTGCAGCCGTTCCGGATCATCCAGCAGGCGCTCTTCCAGCAGGCCGACCAGCGCTGCGCGCAGGCGCGGCGAGCGCGGCCCGACGCCACGCGGCAGCGTCACCTGGTGCCAGGACAGGTGCGTCGCCGGCACGCAGGCCACGACCTCGACGCCGCGCCCGGCCGCCGGCAACAGCGCAGCCGCCGCGTCGCCGTGGGCGCCGGGTGTGTGGCCGTCGACCGAGGTGACCCAGGCGTAGCTGCCGGTGGCACCAGCCGGACCGGGCGGCAGGGCAATGATGAGCAGGCTCATGGCGACAAGTGGGGGGATTGTAGAAGGCGCATCACCCGATGCGACACGGTGGCGCACGGCACGCCTCGCCCGGACACCGACGCCGGCCCGTCACCGGAGTGCCAGCGTGGCGTCCGGCGCCACCGGGGATGCCGTCAGCGCCGTGCGCGTCCGCCACAGCACCGTGACCCCGCGTCGGCCGCGCACGCCGCTGGAGCGCTGCACGGCCGCCACCTCCTCCAGCGCCGCGTCGCCCAGGCGCAGGCGACCGCGGATCTCGAAGAAGCTGGACGCCACCGACGCCCAGTCCAGCTCGACTTCGCTGGCACCCAGGACGGTCATGGCCGCCTGTGGGCTCTCGAAGTCCTGCTGGACGCGCGCCGCGACAAGGCGCTCGGCCTGCGCCAGGTCCAGGCCCGGCAGCGCGGCGTAGATCACGGCGGCGCTGGCGGTGTTCAGGTTGACTGGCGTCGCCCGCCCGCGCACCAGCGGCAGCACCGTTACATGGGGACGCAGGCGTGCCAGGGTCTGGCCATCCAGGCCGAGCCAGGCCAGTTGCTCGAAGCGGTGCGGCAGCAACGGAGCGTCGCCGCCGTCGTCCAGGGTGCCGTTTGCGGCTGCCTGCGCCCGCGCCAGCGCGCGCTGCAGCGCGCCCAGCTGCTGGCTCGGCAGTCCCAGCAGGTCGAACAGGCGGCCAAAGCGAACCAGCGCGCCGAGCGGGTCGCTCGTCACCAGGTTCATCACGTTCAGGCGCCCCTGCAGGTCGGTGATCTCGCCCGACAGGAAGGCGTCGCGCTCGAGTTCGGCGTCCTGCCCGCTGGCGGCCAGGAAGGTCGACAGTCGGGCCTCGGCCAGCGGCACTGCCCAGGGCTCCGCCAGGTGGTCACCCAGGCGACCTCGACGGCGGTCCTCGTTCAGGTCGCCCTGCAGGATCAGGCGACCCCAGTCGAGGGCTCCCGTCAGGATCCAGGACGACTGCGCCCGGGCGCGTTCGGCCCCTTCGATCTCGACGCCGCGCCATTGGCGCCACAGCGTCCCGGCGGCCAGCGTCGCCACCAGGGCCACGGTGATCATCGCCAGCAACAGGGCGGCACCGCGCTGACCCGGGTGCCGTCTGCCGATACGCGTCGGCGCCCTCATGGCGCATCCCCGACGAAGTCCGGTCGCACCCAGTCGAGCTGCACCAGGCCGCTGAGCGGCTGGCCGGGCGCCAGTGTCAGCAGCAGGCGCACGGCGTCGGGCAGCGCCTCGGTGTCGGCGGCGCTCTGGGCGGCGCTCGACAGGGGGTTGGTCCAGGCATTCTGGCGGAAATACTGCAGCTGCCAGTCCTGCGCCCCCACGAGGGCGACGGCTTGTGCCACCGCCGTGCCGGTGTCGGTGGTGGCGCCAGCCTCCGCCCAGCGCGCCGCGGCGTTCCAGGCGGCCTGCCAGGCGTCGATCGAGCGCACCGGCGCCGACTGCCAGCGCAGCCACTGGCCGTCCGTGGCGCGGCGCGTCCATGCCACCACGCGCACGCCGACTGCGGCGTTGCCCGCCACGGTGCGGGTAATGCGCAGGGTGCGGCCGTCCCAGGCCAGGCTGCGCCGGGACTGCGTGGTTTCTGCCTCGGCGTCCGGCGATGGAGCCTCGTCGGCGACTGCCACCGGCCAGGTCATCATCGCATCCAGGTCGGCGCGCCATTGCGCCAGACTGGCCTGCAGCGCCAGCACGGCGTCGGTGTGGCGCTGCGTCGCCTCGTCCGCGCGCGCCATGCCGTCGATGCCGCGCCAGCTCAGCAGCGCCATCACGGCCAGGATCGTCAGCGCCACCAGCACCTCGACCAGGGTGAAACCGGAAATGGAGCCCCCACGCTTCCCTGCTGTCGGGCCGCCTCCAGATCGGCGGGACTCGCTCAGGGGGCAGCGGACCATGCGCAGCAGGGGAGCGTGGGGGCCCATCAATTCCGCCCCACGATCGTCGAGACCTGAATCACGGTGCGCCCCTGCTCGCTCACGACGGCCTCGACGCGCCGGAAGTTCGGGTTCGGCGTCGGCCGCACCTGTTGCGTCACTTGCAGCACGTGGCCGGCCTGCTGGCAGTCGTGCGTGCTGTCGCCGACGCCCGGCAGCTGGCGTGCCAGCCGCAGTCCGATCAGCTGGTTGTCGGCGCACAGCTGCGCCAGCAGCAGGGTGCCCTGGCGATCGGCGTTGTCGGTCAGGGCACTGGTGGCCTTCAGCCCGGCCACGAGCGCAATCGCGGTGATGCCGAGCGCGACCATGACCTCCACCAGCGTGAAGCCGCGCTGCGACCTGCATGCCGCAGTCGGCGGCGGCATCGGCCGGTGGCGGCCCGTCACGAGCCGGCGCCAGGCATTCATTCGGAGTGCTCCACGCGGAACGGCCGCAGCCCGTCGGTGGCGATCCGCAACGGCGCCAGCGTGCTGCCCGTGCGGCGCAGCACGATCGACTGCGGGGCGATCACCGGATCCGGACCCAGCCAGACCGGCGCGTTGCTGCCGGTCACCGTGCGCTGATCGAGCCAGTGGCGGGGCAGGGGAGACGGGCTCGGCGGCAGGCCTTCGAATGCGAATCCGTCCCGCGTCGAATGCCAGTACACCGGCACGCCGGTGGTGCGCGACTGCGCGCGAGCCGACTCCAGCAGGGCCGCCAGTCGTTCGGCGTCACGCGTCAGGGCGCGTGCCTCCGGATCCGGCAGCGCCAGGCTGACGACGGTGCTGCCCAGGGCAATGATGGCCACCACCACCATCAGCTCGATCAGCGTGAAGCCCGCCACCCGCAGGCGCAGCGGCGGCTTGCCGTGCGCGCGCCGAGGCCGGGTGCGGGTGCGTGCGGCGGTCCTCATGCGTCGTCCTGGCGCGCAGCGGCCCGGTCATGCCGTCATCGGCGCCGGGCGGCGGCGTGGCACGTCATTGCCAGCTTCCGATGTCCGCGTCCTTGCCCTCGCCGCCGCTGGTGCCGTCGGCGCCGAAGCTCATCACGTCCACCTCGCCCTGGATGCCGGGGTTGAGGTACTGGTATGGATTGCCCCAGGGGTCGGCCGGCAGCTTTTCCAGGTAGGGTCGCCAGTTGGCCGGTACGGGGGGGGCTGCGGGCCGCTGCACCAGCGCCTGCAGGCCCTGTTCGGCCGTCGGAAAGCGCAGGTTGTCGAGCTTGTAGAGCTTCAGCGCCTGCATGATGTTGTGCACGTCGGTGCGTGCCGCGGTGGCGCGTGCGTCGTCGGTGCGATCCAGCACGTTGGGCACGATCAGCGCCGCCAGCAC
>CAYRHV010000092.1:0-8261 GCA_964424045.1 uncultured Ottowia sp.
CCAGCGGCCAGGTGGTCAACCTGGACGTGCGCCGCAAGATCGCCGACCTGCCGATTGCCGGCATGCCGCACCTGGGCTCGGGCATCACCTTCGACTGGAACGGCACGCGCGTGCTGGCCAGCCCGAACCTGAAGGACGGGGTGGTGAGCGTGATCGACATGCGGACCTGGAAGCTGGTGCGCGACATCGCCACGCCCGGCCCCGGCTTCTTCATGCGCAGCCACGAGGCCACGCCCTACGCCTGGACCGATTCGATGATGAACCCGCAGGCGAAGAACGTGCTCACCATCATCGACAAGCGCACGCTGGCGCCGGTCGCCAGCGTCAAGGCCGCGCCCGGGCAGACGCTGGCGCACATCGAGTTCACGCGCGACGGCCGCCATGCGCTGGCCAGCCTGTGGGAAGACGACGGCGCGCTGATCGTCTACGACGCCGCCACCTTCAAGGAAGTCAAGCGCCTGCCGATGCGCAAGCCGGTGGGCAAATACAACGTGTTCAACAAGATCACGCGCTCGGAGGGCACCTCGCACTGACCGCGTGCAGGGCCCGCCGATCGCTCCAGCCATGAGTCTCTATCCCCTGTTCGCCCGCCTCGACGACAAGCCGGTGCTGGTGGTCGGCGGCGGCACGGTGGCCGAGCGCAAGGTGCGCCTGCTGCTGCGCACGGGCGCGCGCCTGCGGGTCCAGGCCCCGACCCTGACGCCGGCGCTGGAGGCGCTGGCGCAGCAGGGCCGGATCGAACGCCTGGCCGGCCCCTTCACCCCCGGGCAGCTGGACGACGTCTGGCTGGCGGTCGCCGCCACCGACGACCCGGCCGTCAACCGCGCCGTGGCCGAGGCCGCCGAGGCGCGTCGCATCTTCGTCAACGTGGTCGACGACGCCGAGCTGTCGAGCGTGCACACCCCCGCCCTGATCGACCGCGACCCGCTGCTGATCGCGATCTCCTCGGCCGGCGCCGCGCCCATGATCGCGCGCTCGGTGCGCGAGGACATCGAGGCCCGTCTGGACGAAGGCCTGGGCCCGGTGGCACGGCTGGCGCAGCGCCACCGCGCGCGCATCCGCCAGGCTTGGCCAAACCTGGCCGAGCGGCGGCGCTTCTACCAGCGGCTGCTGCAAGGCGAGGTGCTGCAGCACGCGCGCGGCGGCCAGCTGGCGGCGGCCGAGGCGGCCCTGCTGGATGCGCTGACCGGCCCGGCACCGGACGCCGCGGGCAGCGCCACCGCCATCGCCGCGCCGGGCAGCGATGCCGGCTGCCTGAGCCTGGCCGGCCTGCGCGCCCTGAATGGCGCGGACACCCTGTTCATCGAGCGCGCGGTGCACCCCAGCTTCGTCGAGCTGGCCCGTCGCGACGCCGAGCGGGTCGAGTTCAGCGCACCCGCGGCCGGCACCGGCTCGCCCCTGGCACCGATCCGGGACGCGATGCTGGAGCAGGCCCGCAGCGGCCAGACGGTGGTGGTCCTGCACGGACAGGCAGCCGCCGCCGGCCTCGCCGAAGACCAGGCCTTCTGCGCCGCCCACGCCCTGCGGCTGCGCCTGATCCCGGCGGCGGCCGCCCCGGTCGGATGACGGAGCCGCGCATGACCGCCCTGTCCCCAAGCGCGCCCATCGCCTCGCCGGCTGGGCTCGACGCCACCGCCCTGCGCCTGGTCAACCGCTACCAGCACCAGCTGCCGGTGTGCCATCGTCCCTTCGCCGCCGCGGCCGAGACGCTGGAGCTGGACGAGGCGCAGGTGCTGGACACGCTGCAGGCACTGGCGGAGCGCGGCGTGCTGTCGCGCGTGGGCCCGGTGTTCGAACATCGCCAGGCCGGCGCCAGCACGCTGGCGGCGCTGGCCGTGCCGCCCGCACGCCTGGAGGCCGTGGCGCGGCACGTCAACGGCTACCGCGAGGTCAACCACAACTACGAGCGCGAGCACCACTGGAACCTCTGGTTCGTCGTCACCGCGCCCAACGAGGCGGCGGTCGACGCCGTGCTGCAAGGCATCGCCGGCGCCACCGGGCTGGCGCCGATCTCGCTGCCGATGGTGCATCCGTTTCACATCGACCTCGGGTTCGCGCTCGTGCGCACGCCGCAGGGGCAGATCACGGTGGACCTGGAGCAACCCTCCGTGGCCCCGGCAGCGGCCGCGGAGGAAGCCGACGCGCCCGGCGCCACGTCGCTGGCGCCCCAGCTCCAGGCCGGCCTGCGGCGCCAGCTCGAGCGCGGCCTGCCGCTGGTGGCGCGCCCGTATCGAGCACTGGCCGAGCCGCTGGGCTGCACCGAGGCCGACGTGCTGGCGCAGGTGCGCGCCTGGCAGCGCGGCGGGCTGTTCCGGCGCCACGGCATCGTGCTGCGCCATCACGCGCTTGGCATCCGGGCGAACCTGATGCTGGTCCTGGATGTCGACGACGACCGCGTCGACGCGGTCGGCCGGCAGCTCGGCGCCGCCGCCGGCGTCAGCCTCTGCTACCAGCGCCGCCGCCACCTGCCCGAGTGGCGCTACAACCTGTTCTGCATGATCCACGGGCACGACCGCCCCGCCGTCGCCCGCCACGCCGAGCGCCTGCTGGCCGAGCACGGCCTGGCCGGGCGGCCGCATGAATTCCTGTTCAGCCGGCGCGCCTTCAAGCAGCGCGGCGGCCGCTACCTGGCGCCGCAACCGGAGACCTGCGATGGATGAGGTCGACCGCATCGTCCTGGACCGGCTGCAGCTTGGCCTGCCGCTGGTGCGCGAGCCCTGGCAGGCCCTCGCGCTGGAGACCGGCGTGGCCGCGCCCACCTGGCGCGAACGCGTCCAGCGCCACCTGGACGACGGCCTGCTGACCCGCTTCGGGCCGATGTTCGACATCGAGCGCCTGGGCGGCGCCTTCACGCTGGCCGCCCTGTCCGTGCCGCCGGCCGACTTCGAGGCCGTGGCAGCGCTGCTCGACGCCCTGCCCGAGGTCGCGCACAACTACGAGCGCAGCCACCGGTTCAACATGTGGTTCGTGCTCGCCTGCGAGACGCCTGCGGGCATCGCGTCGACGATCGAACGCATCGAGCGGCAAACCGGGCTGGCGGTGGTCAACCTGCCCCGAGTCCGGACCTTCCAGATCGGCCTCTACCTGCCGCTGACGGGCGACACCACGCGCCTGGCCAGCCGCGGCACCGACACACAGGCGGCCCCGCTGTCGGCGGCCGAAACCGCACAGGCCCGAGAGCTGATCGAGATCACCCAGGCCGGCCTGCCGCCGGTGGCCGACCCCTGGCACTGGCTGGGCACGCGCCTGGCGCTCAGCGCCGACGCGGCGCTGGCGCTGGTCGCGCGGCTGCAGGCCGCCGGCGTGATCCGCCGCGTCGCCGCCGTGCCGAATCACTACCGCCTGGGCTGGCGCCACAACGGCATGACCGTGTGGGAGGTCGCCGACCTCCGCATCGCCGAGCTCGGCCCCCAGGTCGGCGCGCTGCCCTTCGTCAGCCACTGCTACCAGCGCCCGCGCCGGCCCGGCTGGCCCTACAACCTGTTTGCCATGGTGCACGGCCGCGAGGCGCACGAGATCGAGGCGCAGCGCGCGCAGATCCGCCGCCTGCTCGGCGACGCCCTGGGCGCCAGCGACATGCTGGTAAGCCGTCGCATCCTGAAGAAGACCGGCCTGCGGCTGGCCCGCCCGCCAGCCGCCGCGCCGCAACCCACCCCCGAAGGAGTCCAGCCATGCTGAGAATCAGCCATTACCTGCGCGCCATCGCCGGCGCCAGCCCCGCGCCGCGCGCGGCCCGGCCCGGCAGCACGCGCGCGCCGGTGGTGATCTGGAACCTGCTGCGGCGCTGCAACCTGACCTGCAAGCACTGCTACGCCACCTCCACCGACACCCACTTCAAGGGCGAGCTCGACACCGCCGAAGCACTGGGCGTGATCGACCAGCTGCATGAGGCCGGCGTGCGCGTGCTGGTGCTCAGCGGCGGCGAGCCGCTGATGCGGCCCGACATCTTCGAGCTGTCCGAGCACGCCACGCGCCTGGGCTTCTACCTGGCGCTGTCGACCAACGGCACGCTGATCAACGAGTCGAACATCGCGCGCATCGCCGCCGTCGGCTACGACTACGTCGGCATCAGCATCGACGGCCTGGCGGAGATCCACGACGCCTTCCGACGCATGAAGGGCGGCTTTGCGGCCTCGATGCACGCCGCGCGCCTGTGCCGCCAGCACGGCATCCGGGTCGGCCTGCGCACCACGCTGACGCAGTTCAACCACCCGCAACTGCCGGCCCTGCTCGACCTGATGCGTGAGTACGACATCCAGAAGTACTACCTGTCGCACCTCAACTACGGCGGCCGGGGACGGCGCAGCGCGCGCGACGACGCCAACCACCGCATGACGCGCAGCGCCATGGAGCTGATCTTCGAGCGCGCCTGGGAAGACATCGGGCAGGGGCGCGAAACCGACTTCGTCAGCGGCAACAACGACGCCGACGCGGTGCTGCTGCTGCAATGGGTGCGCCGCCACCTGCCCGAGCACGCGCCGCAGATGGAGCAGATGCTGCGCGCCTGGGGCGGCAACGCCTCGGGCGCCGGCATCGCCAACATCGACAACGTCGGCACCGTGCACCCCGACACCTACCTGTGGCAGCACGACCTCGGCAACCTGCGCGAACGCAGCTTTCGCGACATCTGGTTCGACCAGCCCGACCCCCTGCTGCTGCGCCTGCGCCAGCACCCGAGGCAGATCGGCGGGCGCTGCGGCCCGTGCCAGTGGCTGTCGATCTGCAACGGCAACACGCGCACGCGTGCCTGGGCGCAGGGCGACTTCTGGGCCGAGGACCCCGGCTGCTATCTCGACGACGCCGAAATCGGACTCGAGGCCCGGCCCGCGCCAGACGCGGCGACGGTCGAACTCGCCACACAGGACTGAACCCCCAGGAGCCCGCCATGACCCCGCCCATGACCCTGCCCGATGCCCTGCACGCCCCCTTCATGCCCGGCGAAGTCGCGCTGATCGGCGCCGGCCCCGGCGACCCCGGCCTGCTCACGCTGCGCGCCTGGAGCCTGCTGCAGCAGGCGGACGCCATCGTGCACGACCGGCTGGTGAGCGAAGAGCTGATGCGGCTGCTGCCGTCCGGAGCCAGCCGCCACGACGTCGGCAAGGCCGTCGGCCGCCGCTCGCCGTCACAGGACGAAATCAACACCCTGCTGCATCGCCTCGCCTGCCAGGGCCTGCGCGTGGCGCGGCTCAAGGGCGGCGACCCCTTCGTCTTCGGCCGCGGCAGCGAAGAGCTGCAGCACCTGCTGGAGCGCGGCATCGACTGCCAGGTGGTGCCCGGCGTCACGGCGGCCTCGGGTTGCAGCGCCTATGCCGGTATTCCGCTCACGCACCGCGGCGTCGCGCAGTCGTGCCGCTTCATCACCGGCCACCTGCGCGACAACGGGGAGCTGTCCCTGCCCTGGGAATCGCTGGCCTGTCCGGGCCAGACCCTGGTGTTCTACATGGGCCTGGCGGCCCTGCCGACGATCTCGGCGCGGCTGCTGGCCGCCGGCCTGCCGGCCGAAACCCCGGGTGCCCTGATCGGCCACGGCACGAGCCGCCGCCAGCGCGTCGAGCGCGGAACGCTGGCCACGCTGCCGCGGCTGGCGCTGCAACACGGCTTCGTTGCGCCGACCCTGATCGTCATCGGCGAGGTGGTGGCCCTGTTCGCCGACCAGAGCCTGGCCTATCCGGGCTGCTTCACGGCCGCCGCAGTCGAGCCGGTGTTCGAACGATCCATGCTGGCCTGAACAGCCGGCCCGCGCCGGCGCCAGCCCTGAAGGCTGACGGGCGCTGTGCGTCAGGCGGGCTCGGGTGCCACTGGCGCCTCGGCGCTCGGCACGAAGGCATCGGAGAAGCAATACTGCTCGCCCAGGCCGTGGGCAATGAAGTCCGGCACCGCCGCCTCGACCATGCGCGTCGAGCCGCAGGCATAGACCTCGTAGCCAGTCAGATCCGGGTGATCGTCCAGCAGCGCCTGGTGCACGTAACCCCGGCGTCCGGACCACGGATCCCCGTCGCCGACGTCGGACAGCACCGGGATGTAGTGGAAGTTCGAGTAGCGCTCCTGCCACTGCGCCAGCAGGTCCTGCATGTAGAGGTCGTGCGGCAGGCGCACGCCCCAGTAAAGCTCGATCGGCCGCTTGATGCCGCGCCGGAAGGCGTCCTCCAGGATGCTCTTGATCGGCGCAAAGCCGGTGGCACCGGCGATCATCAGGATCGGGCGCTCGCTCTCGCGCAGCGTGAAGCGGCCAATCGGGCCTTCCAGCTCGAGGGTGTCGCCGACCTTCATCTGCTCGAACACGTGAGTGGTGAAGCGCCCGCCCTCGATCAGGCGCACGTGCAGCTCGATCAGGTCGTCGCTCGGCAGCGGGAACGGCTGCGCCGGGTCGGCCGGCGCGTTGGCGAACGAGAACGCCCGCTTGCCCCCGTCCTCGAGGATGATGTTGATGTACTGGCCGGCGGTGAACCGAACCGGCCCACCCTCCAGCAGCGACAGCACCACCCGCATCACGGTCGGCGCCAGCGGCTCCAGCTTGTGCACCCTGGCCTTCAGGCGACGCAGCGTGGCGGCATCCTCCTTCGCCAGCGAACTGACGCCCTCGACCTCGATCTCCACGTCCTCCAGCGGTACGGCGCAGCACATCAGGGCCTGGCCGCGCGCCCGCATCGCCGGCGTCAGCACCGCTTCCTGGTAGTTGCCCAGGTCGACCTTGCCGTTCAGCACGGTGCAGACGCAGACGCCGCAGCCGCCGGAGCGGCAGTCGTAGGGCAGCGCCAGGTCGGCGCGCAGGCCGGCATCCAGCACGGTCTCGCCGGCGCGCGCGGTGGCGCCGGCCGGACCGGGATGGAAGGTGAGCTGGTGCGAGGCTTTCGCGCCCCGCTTCAGCGTCAGCCAGGGCAGGATCACGCCAAGCCCCGTGAGCCCCACCGTCACGCCCCACAGCACGCCCATGGGCACGGCCTCGATGAGCGCGAACACCGGCAGCAGGATCCAGTCGAAGCTCAGCTCCAGCGGCGTGGTGTGCAGGTCGGCCGGGCCCTGGCTCAGTACCGGCGCCACCAGCGACAGCACCACCAGGGTGACGCTGAGCGCGATCGTGAGCGGCTTCGGCGGCGTCATCGCCGCCTTGGGCACGCGCTGCACGTGGATCCACATCGCCAGCAGCAGCAGCAGCGGCACCCCGATGTGCATGAACACCAGCAGCGAGAACAGCCGGTTCGTGACATGCTCGGGCAGGATGAAGTTGCGGATCAGCCGGCCCTGGAAGCCGGGCAGCCAGTCCAGCCATTCGAAGCTGGTCTGCGTCACGAACTGCGCCAGCCGGTCCCAGGGCAGCATGAAGCCGTTCACGGCCGAGACGTAGGTCAACCACAGCAGCGCTACCCCGGTGACCCAGGAAAACGCGCGAAAGCCGCGCAGGCGGTCGAACGCGAAGTAGCGCAGCATGTGCAGCAGCATCGACAGCACCATCGCGTCCGAGGCATAGCGGTGCAGCGAGCGGATCAGCCCGCCCAGGCCCCAGGCCCCGTGGGTGATGCTCTCGACCGATCGATAGGCCCCATCGACGCTGGTGTCGAAGAAGGCATACAGCACCAGGCCGGTGACCGAGACGACCCAGAACAGGAAGAAGGTGATCTTGCCCAGGTGGTAATAGGGGTTCATGCGGTCGCCGAAGGCGCGGTTGAACACCGCCTCGGCGCCCATGAAGCCGGCGCGCAGGATGCGCTGCACGATCGAGATCATTGTTCTTCCTCCGTCCGCGCCCGGGTCGCGGCCCCGCCACGCATGGCACCGATCACCACCACGGCAAACAGCAGGCCGCCGACGATCGCCAGCAGCCCCCCCAGCCCCATCAGGCCCATGCCCCAGACCTCAGCGCTGCTGCGCAGCACCTGCTCGGCGCCCGCCACCTTGCGCTGCACCCCATAGCCGCCCGACCACACCAGGCCGATGATGTGCAGCAGCTGGCCGATGCCGTAGACCCAGGGCTGCCACACCGGCAACCGGCCTTTCGGTGCCCGGTAGCCCAGCACGGGCAGCAGGTGATAGACCATGCCCATCAGCGCCAGCGTCACGCCGACGATGCAGCCGTGGTAATGCGCCGGGATCCTGACGTTGCTGCCGTCGATCATCAGGCCGATCACGCCGCCGGCAACAAACAGCAGCATCGAGGCCAGCACCGCCGCGCGCAGCGGGCGCAGGCTGGGCTCGAGCCGACGCAGTGGCGCCAGGCCAAGCAGCACCGCCAGCACCAGCGGCACGATCGCCAGGCCGCCACC
>CAYRHV010000093.1:0-8221 GCA_964424045.1 uncultured Ottowia sp.
TGGCCGCATCGGCACGACACCGACGGCTTCTTTGCCGCGGCCTGGCAGCGCCGGGCCTGACCGGCAGCCCGGCAACGGCCGCTGCTGCCGCACAATGGGGCCGTTCACGACAACAAGAGGAGCGGCGATGGCGCGCGAAATCCGTACCCTGGTTTCGGAGATGCATTTTCTCGAGAGCCCGCGCTGGCACGACGGGCGCATCTGGTTTTCCGACTTCTATCGGCAGCAGGTGTATTCCGCGACCGAGGACGGCAGCGACCTGCGGGTCGAGGCCCGCGTCGAGCAGCAGCCTTCCGGCTTCGACTGGCTGCCCGACGGCCGCCTGCTGGTGGTCTCGATGCGCGACCGCAAGGTGTTGCGGCGCGAGGCCGACGGCCGCCTGGTGACGCACGCCGACCTGTCGGCCCATGCCGGCGGCCACGCCAACGACATCGTGGTGGACGCCCACGGGCGCGCCTGGGTCGGAGACTTCGGCTTCGACCTGATGGGCGGCGCGCCGTTCCGACCCACCAGCCTGTGGCGGGTGGATCCGGACGGCTCGGTGCACCAGGCCGCCGTCGACATCTGGTTTCCCAACGGCGCCGTGATCACGGACGGCGGTGTGCTGCTGGTGTGTGAAACCTTTGCCAACCGCGTTTCGGCTTTCGACATCGCGGCCGATGGCACGCTGTCGAACCGCCGCGACTGGGCCCGCTTCGGCGACCCGCCCACCAGCACCGATGTGGCCGAGGCGATCGGGCAGGTAGTCGTGGCCGGTGACGGCTGCTGCCTGGATGCCGAGGGCGCGCTGTGGATTGCCGACGCCGTCGGCGGGCGGGTGATCCGGGTGCGCGAGGGCGGCGAGATCGTCGAGGAAATCCACCCCGGCACCGGGGCGTTCGCCTGCATGCTGGGCGGCGTCGACGGCCGGACGCTGTTCGTCTGCGCCGCGCCGGACTTTCATGAGCAGGCCCGCAAGGCGGCGCCGGAGGCCCGCCTGCTGGGGGTTCGCGTGGACGTGCCGCGCGCCGGGCGGCCCTGATTCAGGCGCCGGCCAGCGCGCGCAGTCCGTCGAGGTTGATCAGGCTCAGCTGCCGGCCCTTGCCGCTGATCAGGTGACGCTCGCGCAACTGCCGCAGCACGCGCGAGAAGGTCTCGGGGGCAATGCCCAGTTGCGCGGCGATGGTGCGCTTGCGCTCGCGCAGCGTGAACGAGGGCGTGTTGTCGCCGTCCGGGATTGGTTCGACCTGACGCAGCAGCCACTCGGCGCAACGTGCCTCGGCATCCTTGCCCAGGCGGCTGACGGTCAGCTCGGCCTGCTGGCGGTGTGCGCGCGCGAGGTCCTGCAGCAGGGCCAGGGTCTGGTCCGGCAGTGCTGCCAGCCGGCTGGAGAACTCGGTCATCGGCACCGGGTGCAGCTGGACGGCGCTGTCGGCCACCACGTCCATGAGCGGCGCCAGGCCCAGCACGGCGCTGCCCGGATCGAGCCAGCAGGGCCCCTCCAGCCAGCCGAGCTGGTGCGCCAGGCCCTCGCGACCCAGCAGGCCCAGGGCCACTCGACCGTTGCCGACGTGATAGACCACCTCGCTCGGGGTGCCGCGGCGCAGCAGCACGGTGCCGGCAGGCAGCGTCACGGCAGGGCGCGTTGCTTCAGGCAAAGGCAGCATGCTCTGACTTTGCCGTGCTGGGCAAGCTGGCGCATTGATCCACATCAACCGGCAAGCCCATCCGAGCGTGCGCGACGGGTTCGGCAGCGAGAGCCCGGTGATCAGGCCGCTGGCAGGAGATCTGGGGCGTGATACCACGCCAATGCGCCAGCCGGGGTGGGCCGCTCGCAGGGGCGCGCCGGGTTGCGGGCGCAGGGAAAATGGTGCCGGCTGTCGGATTCGAACTGACGACCTACGCGTTACGAGTGCGTTGCTCTACCAACTGAGCTAAGCCGGCACGGCCGAAGGCAGGGCATTATATATAGACTGCAGCCTGTAGCCAAACCGGAGACCCCGCCATGACGAAGCCGGACCTGTTGAACGATGCCCATGCCCTGCTGGACCTGTCGGCGCAGCCGCGCACGCCCTCGCGCCGTGCCGCGATGCGCCTCGGCCTGGGGGTCGGCTATGCCGCCGCAGTGTTGCCGGCGCTGGCCCAGAGCGCGATCAAGACGCCGGCCGACGGCCTGGAGACGGGTGAGGTGATGGTCGAAGTGGACGGCTTCCAGGTGCCGGTCTACCGTGCCCAGCCGGCTGGCCGGACCGGCCTGCCGGTGGTGCTGGTGCTGTCCGAGATCTTTGGCGTGCACGAATACATCGCCGACACCGCACGGCGCCTGGCCCATGCCGGCTACCTGGCACTGGCGCCGGAGCTGTTCGTGCGCCAGGGCGATGCGCAGTCCTATGGCGAGCTGGCCCGGCTGATGAGCGAGGTGATCGCCAAGGTGCCGGACGCGCAGGTGATGGCGGACCTCGATGCCACCGTGGCCTGGGCGGGCGCCCATGGGGGCGACGTCGACCGGCTTGCGGTCACGGGCTTTTGCTGGGGCGGGCGCCAGGTCTGGCTCTATGCGGCGCACAATCCACGGGTTCGTGCAGCCGTGGCCTGGTACGGGCGGCTGGTGGGCGAGCCTTCGCCGCTGGCGCCGCGCAATCCGGTGGACGTGGCCGGAGCGCTCAAGGCACCGGTGCTGGGCCTCTATGGCGGCGCCGACACCGGCATCCCCCTTGACACGGTCGATAGGATGAAAAAGGCGCTGCAGGCGGCCGGCGCGGACGGCAACCGGGCCGCCGCGGCGTCCGAATTCGTCGTCTATCCGGAGGCGCCGCACGCCTTTCACGCCGACTACCGGCCCAGCTTTCGCAAGGAAGCGGCCGAGGATGGCTGGCAGCGTGCGCTGGCCTGGTTCCGGCAGCACGGCGCGGCGTGAGAGAGCGCCGTCGCGGCGCCCGAGCGCTCGGCCGCCCGAGGGGCGGCTTTTTCGTGGGCACCGGCGACGCGGCGCCGACCGGACCGAGACTGTTTTCTTGAATTCGACGAGGCCAGCCTGGCACAAGACGCCATGAATCTGATCGTGATCCTGATCGGCACCCTGATTGCCGGCGTCGGCAGTGTGTGGCTGGCGGCCGTGCTGTCCTTCGGCGTGCTGGCCCGCTACACGCAGGACATGCTGAGCCTGGCGGCTGGCGCGCTGCTGGCGACGGCTTTCCTCAACCTGGTGCCGGAGGCGTTTGCCAGCGGGGCGCCGACGCACATGCTGTCGGCCACCCTGCTGGCGGGGCTGGTGTTCTTCTTCCTGCTGTCCAAGGCCGAGCTCTGGCACCACGGGCACGAGCACCATCCCGAGCTGCCGACGCTGGACGAGGCCATGGCCGGCCCGCCGCACGCCCACGGGCCGGCGCACGCACGGCACGCCGGCCATGCGCATGGGCACACGCACTCTCACGCTCACACGCATGCACATGGCGGCCCCGGCGGTGCCTGGTCCATCCTGACCGGCGACGGGGTGCACTGCTTTGGCGACGGCGTGCTGATTGCCTCGGCCTTCCTGGCCGGCGCGCCGCTGGGCTGGGCCGCGACGCTGGCGGTGCTGGTGCACGAGGTGCCGCACCACATGGGCGACCTGGCGGTGCTGCAGCGCGGGCGGCGCGATGCGCGCCGCACGGCGCTGGTCAAGGTCTCGCTGGCCGGCGCGGTGACGGCGCTGGGTGGCCTGGCGGGCTGGGCGCTGGTGGGACAGCTGGCGGGCCTGCTGCCCTATCTGCTGATGCTGGCTTCGGCCAGCTTCATCTATGTCGCGCTGGCGGACCTGATACCCCAGTTGCAGAAGCGCCTCGACGCGCGCCAGACCCTGGCCCAGGTGGCCTGGCTGCTGCTGGGGGTGGCCCTGGTGGTGCTGGTGGTCGAGCTGGGCCCGGCGCACGGGCACGGCTGAGCGGATGGGCCGGCGCCCGGGCGACCCGGCCCGCGGCTGGTCAGTCGCCGCGCGCGCAGGGCAGCCCCGGCGTGCGGCACCACTCGCTCCAGCTGCCGGCGTAGACCGTGGCGGGCGGGTAGCCGGCCAGCTCCATGGCGATGACGTTCGGCATGGTGCTGACGCCGCTGCCGCAGTGATGCACCACGCCGGCCGGGTCGCGGCCGGCGAGCAGGGTTTCGAACTCGCGGCGCAACTGTTGCGGCGGCTTGAAGCAGCCGTCGGCGGCCAGGTTGTCGCCCCAGGGCCGGTTCAGCGCGCCCGGGATGTGACCGGCCACCGGGTCCAGGGGCTCGACTTCGCCGCGGTAGCGCTCGGCGGCGCGCGCGTCGATCACGGTCTGCCCGGCCTGGCCCAGGTGCGAGGCGAGCTCGGCCGTAGTGATCCAGTGGCGCCGCTCGGGCCCGAGCTGGAAGCGGCCTTCGGGCCGGCGCGGCGGCGGCCCCTGCTCGACCGCGCCGCCCGCGGCCAGCCAGGCCTGCAGGCCGCCGTCCAGCACGGCCACGGCCTCGTGTCCGGCCCATTTCAGCATCCACCACAGGCGGCCGCAGTAGCTGGCGCCGCTGCGGTCGTAGACCACCGCCTGCATGGCGTTGTCGAAGCCCAGGCGGCGCAGCGTCTCGGCGAAGCGCTCGCGGCGGGGCAGGGGGTGGCGGCCGCCGTTGACGGCCTCGGCCGGGGTGTGGGTCGACAGGTCGCGGTCCAGGTGCGCCTGCACGGCGCCGGCGATGTGCTGCTCGGCGTAGAGTGCGTCGGCCAGCGCCGGGTCGGCCAGGTCGAAGCTGCAGTCGAACACCAGCAGCGGCGCGCCGCTGGCCTGCAGGGCCTGGAGCTGGGGCGCGGTGATCAGGAGCGGGTACATGGGGTCAGAACTCCTCGGCGGGCGGATTCGGCAGGGCGCGTGCGCGCAGCACCGTGGAGGCCATGGCGCTGGCGACGATGACGGCCATGCCGAGCCAGCCGATCCACGGGATGCGGTCGCCAAACAGCGTCAGGCCGAACAGTGCGCCAAACACGATGGTCGAGTATTGCAGGTTGGCCACGACGATGGTGGCGCCCTGGGTGTAGGCGCGCGTCAGGCAGAGCTGGCCGAGCGCCGCGAAGAGGCCCATCGGCAGCAGCCACAGGGCGTGCACAGTGGTGAGCGGATGGATCTCGAAGAACTGCATGCCGATGCCGCCCACCAGCATGCCACCGAGCGAGAAGTAGAACACCGTGCGCGATTCCGGCTCGCCCAGGCGTCCGAGGGCCGCCACCTGGACGTAGGCCAGGGCCCCCAGCATGCCGCCGATCAGGCCGACCAGGCCGGCGAACAGCTGGCTTTGCGCCAGCGTCGGCTGCAGCATCAGCACCACGCCGGTGAAGCCGACCAGCACCGCCAGCACCAGCGGGCCCTGGCGCCGCACCTGGTGCAGATCCCCCAGCAGCAGGGTGCCGCCCAGGAGGAAGGCGGCGATCCAGATGCCGCTGGTGTATTGCAGCGTCATGGCGGTCGCCAGCGGCAGGTGCGCGATGGCGTAGAACGAGGCCACCAGCGCCGTCAGGCCGGCGACGTTGCGCCAGACGTGCATCATCGGCACGCTGGTGCGCAGGCTGACGCCGCGCGAGTGCGCCACCAGGCCCAGGAAGACGACGCCGATCAGGCCGCGGTAGCCGACCAGCTCGATCGGGGTGAACCAGGGCGAGGCGAACTTGACGCACGCACTCATGGCCGCGAACAGCAGCGAGGCGGCGAGCATCCAGGTGGCTTGCATGGGAGGTCGGGATCAGCGAGTGGCGCGGCCGGGCGTGCCGTGCCGGGGTCCGGGTCGTGCAGGAGGTCGAGGGGTCAGCCGTTCGGTGGCAGGTCCATGGCGCGCCGGTACCAGCCGTGGAAGTGCTGCATGCCGTCTTCCAGCGGGCTCTGGTACGGGCCGACCTCGTTGTCACCGCGCTCCATCAGCGCCCGGCGGCCGGCGTCCATGCGCTCGGCGATTTCGTCGTCCTCGATCGCGGTCTCCATGTAGGCGGCGCGCTGGGCTTCGACGAATTCGCGCTCGAAGGCGACGATTTCCTCCGGGTAATAGAACTCGACCAGGTTGAGCGTGCGGTCGACGGCGGTCGGGTGCAGCGTCGAGATGGTCAGCACGTGCGGATACCACTCGACCATGATGTGCGGGTAGTAGGTGAGCCAGATGGCGCCGCGCTCGGGCATGCGGCCATCGCGGTAGCGCAGCAGCACCTCGTGCCAGAGCTTGTAGATATCGGTGCCAGGCCGACCGAAGCTGGGCGCCAGGCCCACGGTCTGCACCGAATACTCGCGCCCGAACTGCCAGGCCAGGTCGTCGCAGGTGACGAAGTTGCCCAGGCCCGGGTGGAAGGGCCCGACGTGGTAGTCCTCCAGGTAGACCTCGATGAAGGTCTTCCAGTTGTAGCGGCATTCGTGCAGCTCGACGTGGTCGAGCGCGTAGCCCTCGAAGGAGAGCTCGCCCGCCACCGTCATGTCGGCCAGGTCGGCGGCGACGTCGCGGCCGTTGTCCTCGAACAGCAGGCCGTTCCACTCGCGCAGCGGCCACTGGTTCAGGTGTAGGCCGGGATCCTGCTGGAACTGGGGCGCGCCCAGCAGCTGGCCGGTGTCCGAATAGGTCCAGCGAT
Organism: uncultured Ottowia sp.; assembly: GCA_964424045.1. Lineage (GTDB taxonomy): Bacteria > Pseudomonadota > Gammaproteobacteria > Burkholderiales > Burkholderiaceae_C > Ottowia. The sequence continues at coordinate 6,575 of CAYRHV010000093.1, forward strand.
GGATCGGGCAGACGATGTTGCCGCCGGCGTGGCCCTTGCCCTCGCTGGCCAGGTTGCCGCGGCCGCCCAGCATGACGGCCTGGCGGTGGCGGCAGCAGTTGGACAGCAGCTGGATGCGGCCCTGGGCGTCGCGCACCAGGGCACGGCCGTTGCCTTCCTGCGCCAGCGCGTGGTAGTCGCCGGGCCCGGGTGCGGCCAGCGCATGGCCGACGTAGCGCGGGCCGGCGTCGAACAGCCGGGCCCGCTCGCGCGCCAGCAGCGCCGCATCGAAATAGGACTGGACGGGAAGCTGACTTGCCGCCTGCTGGACCCGAAGACTTGAATCAGACATCGTGTGCCGACCTGGAGGCCCCCGGGAAGGGGCAGGAAGGCGTCGCTCGCCATCCGAAAGGACGCGCGGGCGCCGCTTTCCCCATCGAAAAAGCGCAAGAGAACCCGCAAGTTTAGTGGATCACCGGCCGATGCCGGGACGCGGGAACCCCTTTGCCACGGGGCGCAGCGGGGTGTTGCCTAAAATGCCTCCTTTCCCCTGCCTTTTTCGATGAGCAAGAAACCCGATCCCGGTCCCGCCACGCCCGCCAGCTATGGCGAGGCGGTGCAGCAGCTCGAGCAGCTGATTGCCGCCCTGGAGTCCGGCCAGCTGCCGCTGGAGGAGCTGCTGGGCCAGTACCAGCGCGGCGCCGAGCTGCTGCGCTACTGCCGCGAGCGCCTGCAGGCGGTGGAGGACCAGGTCAGGGTGCTGGACGAGGATGGCAGCGCGCGGCCCTGGACGGTGGAATGAGCGAATCGGTGTTGGCAGGCTGGAGCGACACGCGCCTGGGGCGCGTCGAGGAAGCGCTGTCGCGCTGGGTGCCGGCGGACGCGCCGGCCGGCCTCGGCCAGGCCATGCGCTACGCGGTGCTCGGCAGCGGCAAGCGCCTGCGCCCGCTGCTGGTGCTGGCGGCCAGCGAGGCGGTCGAGGGCAACGGCGAGGCGGCCTTGCGCGCGGCCTGCGCGGTCGAGCTGATCCACGCCTATTCGCTGGTGCACGACGACCTGCCGTGCATGGACAACGACGTGCTGCGGCGCGGCCAGCCAACGGTGCACGTGCGCTTCGGTGAGGCGCAGGCGCTGCTGGCCGGTGACGCCCTGCAGGCGCTGGCTTTCGAGCTGCTGGCGCCGGCGGCGGGCACGGTGCCGCCGGCCATGCAGGCCTACCTGTGCCGGCTGCTGGCGCGCGCCGCCGGGGCCGCGGGCATGGCCGGTGGCCAGGCGATCGACCTGGCCAGCGTCGGCCACGCGCTGGCCGAGCCCGAGCTGCGCCACATGCACCAGCTCAAGACCGGCGCCCTGCTGCAGGCCAGCGTGATGATGGGCGCGGCCTGCGCGTCGCAGCCGCTGGATGAGCGCGTGCGTGCCGCCCTGCTGGACTACGGCGGCGCGATCGGGCTGGCGTTCCAGGTCGTGGACGACATTCTCGACGTCACGGCCGATTCCGAGGCCCTGGGCAAGACGGCGGGCAAGGATGCCGAGGCGGCCAAGCCGACCTACGTCTCCGTGCTGGGCCTGGCGCCGGCCCAGCTGCTGGCGCAGACCCTGCTCGAGCGCGCGCACCAGGCGCTGGACGCCTGCGAGCTCGACGTGACACTGCTGCGGGCCCTGGCCGAC
>CAYRHV010000094.1:0-8148 GCA_964424045.1 uncultured Ottowia sp.
CCCTGAGCCGCCGCCGTGCACCCCGTCATCGCCATCTGCCTGGGCGCCTGCATCGGCGCGCTGGCGCGCTGGCGCCTGGGCCTGTGGCTGAACCACGACGGCCACTGGCTGCCCTGGGGCACGCTGACGGCGAACCTGATCGGCGGCTACCTGATCGGCGTCATCGTCACCCTGATCGACCAGCAGCCGCTGCTGCATCCGGCCTGGCGCCTGTTCTGGATCACCGGCCTGCTGGGCGCGCTGACCACCTTCTCCAGCTTCAGCGCCGAGGTGGTCGAGATGCTGATGCTGGGGCGCTGGGTGCAGGCCGCGACCACGGCGCTGGCGCACCTGGCGGGCTCGCTGCTGCTGACCTGGGCCGGCATCCGCACCGTGCTGCTGCTGGCGGTGCACGCCTGACCGCGCGCCCTACAGGCCGAGATAGGCCTGCTGCACCGCCGGGTCGTCGATCAGGTCCTTCGCCCTGCCACTGAGCACCACGCGACCGGTCTCGATCACGTAGGCGCGATCCGCGCCCGACAGCGCCACCTGCACGTCCTGCTCGACCAGCAGCACGGTGACGCCGTCGCGCCGGATGGCGGCCAGCACGTCCATCAGCTGGTCGACGATGACGGGTGCCAGGCCCAGGCTCATCTCGTCGATCATCATCAGCACCGGCGCCGCCATCAGGGCGCGCGCCATCGCGCACATCTGCTGCTCGCCACCCGACATGCTGCCGGCCAGCTGGTGCTGGCGCTCGCCCAGGCGCGGAAAGAGCGCATACATGCGCGCCAGGTCGCGTTGCACCGCCGCCTTGTCGCGGCGCCGGTAGGCGCCCATCAGGAGGTTGTCGCGCACCGTCATGCGGTCGAACAGCTGGCGTCCCTCGGGCACCTGCACCAGGCCCAGGCCGAACACCTGGTCGGGCGTCAGGCCGGTGATGTCGCGGCCGCCCAGCACGATGCGGCCGCTGCACGGCAGCAGGCGCGAGAGCGTGCGCAGCAGCGTCGTCTTGCCGGCGCCGTTGCTGCCGACGAGGGCCACCAGCTCGGCCTTGTGCACGGCGATCGAGACCTCGTGCAGCACCGGCATGCCGCCGTAGCCGGCGCTCAGGCCCTGCACCTCGAGCAGCGGCGCCGAGGCATCCGACGCGTCAGTGCCGTCGGCGTTCATGCGCGCCTCCGGCCCAGGTAGGCCTGCACCACGGTCGGGTCGGACAGCACCTGCTCGGGCGCGCCGTCGGCGATCTTCTCGCCGTGGTGCAGCACCAGCAGCCGGTCCGACAGGCTGCGGATGGCCTTGATCACGTGCTCGATCACCAGCACGCCGATGCCCTGCTCGCGCAGCTTGCGGATGATGGCGATGACCTCCTCGATCTCGACGCTGTTCAGGCCCGCCATGACCTCGTCGCACAGCAGCAGGCGCGGTTTCATGGCCAGCGCCTTGGCCAGCTCCAGGCGCTTGCGGCTGGGGCCGCCCAGCTCGTCCGCGCGCTGGTCGGCGAACTGGCCCAGACCCACGAAGTCCAGGCTGGAGCGCGCCAGCGCGCGCGCCTTCGCCAGCTCCGACTCGCCGCCGCCGTGGCCGAACAGCGCGCCCACGGCGACGTTGTCGAGCACGCTCAGGCCCGGAAACGGCTGCATGATCTGGAAGGTGCGGCCGATCCCCAGGCGCGCGCGGCGATAGGCCGGCAGGCGGTCGATCACCTGGCCGTCGAAGCGCACCGTGCCGGCGCTGAGCGGCTGGGTGCCGCTGATCAGGTTGATGAGCGTGGTCTTGCCGGCGCCGTTGGGCCCGATCAGGCCCAGGATCTCGCCCGCCGCCAGCTCGAAGCTGACGTCGTTCACGGCCGTCAGGCCGGCGTAGCGCCGGGTCGCGTGTTCGACTTGCAGCAGCGCGGTCACAACCGGTTCGCCCGCACGTTTTCGGCAAAGTAATGCCAGCCCAGCTTGCGCGCGCGCCGCGCCAGGTCCGTCAGGCCGCGCGGCATCAGCACCACGGCAGCGACGATGACCAGGCCGAAGAACAGGCTGGCGAGGCTGGTCACCTCGCTAGACAGCAGCTCGGACACCGCCGACAGCGACAGCGCACCCCAGATCGGGCCGAACACCGTGCCGGCGCCGCCGAACACCGCCATGATGATCATCTTCACGTTCAGGCTGATGTCGAACGCGCTCTCGGGATCGAGGAAGGTGATCCAGTAGGCGTGGATGCCGCCGGCCAGCGCACTGAGCGCGCCCGACAGCGTGAACGCCAGCACCTTGTAGAGCGTGGTATTGACGCCCATCACGGCGGCGCTGTCCTCGTTCTCGCGGATCGCGATCAGGCCGAAGCCGAAGCGGCTGCGCGTGAGCCACCAGACGGCCCCGGTGGAGAGCACCAGCAGCCCCAGCGACAGGCCGTAGAACAGGCGGTCGTCGTTCAGCGGCGGCAGCACCAGGCCGATGTTCTGGCCCGCCAGCGGCACGTTGGAGACGATCGCCGCCATGACGCCGGCCAGCGCCAGCGTGGCGATGGCGAAGTAGTGGCCGCGCAGGCGCAGCACCGGCACCCCCAGCAGCAGGGCGAACACCATGGCCAGCAGCACGCCGAACGCCAGGCCGACGGCAAACGGCAGGTGCCACTGCGCCATGGCGATCGCCACGCCGTAGGCGCCCAGGCCGTAGAACACCGAGTTGCCGAACGAGGGGTAGCCGGTGTAGCCACCGATGATGTTCCAGCCCTGCGCCAGCACCGCCAGCAGCAGCGCGTTGATGCCGAACTGCACCAGCACGTCCGAGCCATACCAGGGCACGCCCGCCAGCACGGCCAGACCGAGCAGCAGGGCCGCGATGCGCCAGGGTTTCATGCCGTCCTCCCGAGCAGGCCGGTGGGCCGCACGATCAGCACCGCCACCAGGATGCCGAAGCTCGCCACGTCGCCGAAGGTGGGGCCGATGTAGAGCGTGGTGAGGGCCTCGATCACGCCCAGGATCAGCCCGCCGACCAGCACGCCGAGCGGGTTGTCCAGGCCGCCGATGATGGCGATGGCGAACGATTTCAGCGTGAGCGAGGCGCCGATGTAGGGGTTGATCTGCGACACCGTGCCGTAGAGCGCGCCGGCGGCGCCGGCCAGCGCGACGCCGATGGCGAAGGTCATCGCATACAGGTGGCGCGGCTCGACGCCGTAGAGGCGCGCCGCCACCAGGTTCTGCGCCGTCGCGCGGATGGCGCGCCCCAGGCGCGTGTGCAGCAGGAACAGCCAGACGCCGACCGTCAGCACCAGCGCCGCGGCGAACGCGCCCAGCCGTGCCACCGGCAGCACCAGCGGGCCCAGGTGCAGCTGGCTGCCGGCATACGACGGGTTGATGGCGCGAAAGTCGGCGCTGAAGGCGATCTGCGCCAGGTAGCTCAGCACCACGTCGAGGCCGAAGGTCAGCAGCAGGGTGTTGAACATCGGCGCGCGCACGATCAGGTTCAGCACGCCGCGCTGCAGCGCGTAGCCCAGCACGAACAGCGCCGCCGCGGTGAGCGGCAGGCCGAGAAAGGGGTCGATGCCCAGGCGATGGAACAGATACCAGGCGCAGTAGCCGCCCAGCATGATGAAGGAGCCGTGCGCCAGGTTGACGATGTTGAGCACGCCCCAGGCCAGCGCCAGGCCGAGCGCCATCACGGCATACAGGCCGCCCAGCAGCACGCCGTTGACGAGGATCTGCGCCAGCAGTTCCATCGCGTCCCTCCCTCGTTCGGACGCGGCTGGATCAGCGGGCGTTCCAGGCCGGCATCGGGTAGCGGGGCTGCTGCGCGAAACCCTTGGCGTTGTAGACCTCGACCACCTTGCCCTGCTGCACCTGGATCACCACCTGCGGCAGGCTGATCTGCCCGTTGGCGCCGAACGCCACCGTGCCGTAGAGGCTGTCGAACTTCACCTTCGCCAGCGCGTCGCGCACCTTTTGCGGCTCCAGGCTGTTCGCGTCCTCGATCGCGTGCACCAGCGCCTCGACGTCGGCGGCGCCGGAGGCGGCGTGGTAGTCGGGGTCATAGCCGAAGCGGGCCTTGTACTCCTGCGCGAACTGCGCCGCATCGCCGAACCAGCGGTCCTTCAGCGCCGCCTCGGGCAGCCAGGCGCTCATGCCGAAGGCATAGTCGGCGTCCGGCCCCAGCGCCTTGCGGAAGTCCTCGCTCGGCACGCCGACGGTGAAGGAATACAGCCTGGGCGCCACCGACAGGCTCTTGGCGCCGCGCACGAAGTTCAGGATCTCGGTCTCGTGGCCGGCCACCAGCACCGCATCCACGCCCTTGGCCTTGATCTGCGACAGCAGCGAGCTGAAGTCGCTGGTGTTGCTGCTGTAGCGCTCGTCCATCGCCAGCGTCAGACCGGCCTTTTGCAGCAGCGGGCGCGTGCCCTTGGCGACCGAGACGTCGAACGAGTCATCGGCATACAGCAGGGCCACGCTCTTCGGCCCGTCCTTCAGCGCCTGCATCATCTCGACCGTGCTGCCGAAGTAGTCGCTGGCCGGCGCCAGCGTGCCGAAGATGAACTTGAAGCCGCGCGCGAAGATCTCGTCCGACGCGCCGCCGCCCTGCACCATCGGGATCTTGTATTTCTCCGACACCACCGAGTCGGCGAGCTGGAAGTTGCTGGCAAAGCCGCCCAGCAGCAGGTTCACCTTGTCCTGCGTCACCAGCTGCGTGTACTGGCGCACCGACAGATTGACGTCGGACTGGTTGTCGTAGATCTTCAGCGCCAGCTGGTGCGCCTTGCCGTCGATCTTCACGCCGCCGGCGGCGTTGATCTTGTCGACCGCGATCTGGTAGGCGTCGCGGTAGTAGCGCCCGGTGTTGGCGACGGGGCCGGTGAGCTGCACCGAGGCGCCGATCAGCACCTCCTGCGCCAGCGCGGGCGCGGCCGGCGCGACGGCCAGGAGGGTTGCCAGCAAGGCGGAAAGCAGGTGGTTTCTTTTGAACAGCATGTCGTCCTCGTGGGGTTGTTCTGGGTCACGCGGCGTCGATCGACGCCACCACGGTTACAGGCTACTGCGGGCGAAAGCAGCTACTCGCGACGTGGATATGGCAGCCGGTCGCCGCAGGCCCGCGGCGCCAGCGCGTGCCGCGGGCCGGACTCAGCCGGCGGCGGCGCGGCCGTTGCCCAGCGTGCGGCCGATGGCGCGCACCGCGCCCACGCGAGCCAGGATCGGCAGCAGGCGCCAGGCCGCCAGGCCGCCGCCGACCAGCAACAGCAGGGCCAGGCCGGCGGCGCGAAACAGGAACAGGACCAGTAAGAACACCCCCAGGGCGGTGCGCCCGACCTCGGAGCTGAACCAGCCGGCGTTGGCCTCGCGGCGCTCGGCCACTTCCTCGACCAGGCCGCGCAGGCGCAGCAGCTGCGGCTCGGTGCGCAGCGCCAGCCGGCGCGCCGCGCTGGCGGCCTCGCTGCCGTCGCCCAGGGCGCGCGCGCGCGCCGTCAGCGCGCTGAATTGGTCCAGGTTGGCCAGCAGCGGCGCCGAGGTATCCAGCCAGTAGCCGAAGCGCTGGGCCTGCGCGCCCAGTTCGGCCAGGCAGGTGCGCAGCTCGCGCCGCAGGCCCAGCGCCTCCTCGGCCTGGCGCGCGCGCTGCTGCGCCTGCTCGCGGCCGCGCCGTTCGGCGTCGGCGCGCGCCTGCGGCAGCAGGGCCTCGCAGGCCAGCAGCTCGGCGGCCGACATCCCGGCCACCGGCGGGAGCTGCGCCAGTTGCGCATCCAGCACGCGCAGCGGATCGAGCTCGCCCTGCACCCGGCCGCGCAGGCGCTCCAGCCAGGCCGGGTCGTAGGCACCGGCCAGCAGGCGCGGATGCAGCGCCAGCAGCGGCGGCCGGCGTGGCCCGGCCGGGCCGGCCACCAGCTCGTCGAAGCGCACCACCTCGCCCGGCGCCGGCTCACGCGCCCGCAGCAGCCCGGCCTGCTGCCGCCAGGCCTGGTCGAAGGCCTCGATCGCCGCGTCCCAGCGCTGCACCAGCTCGGCCGCCTGGGCGTTGCCGGCCTCGGCATAGACCGGCAGCACGCCCTGCGCGTGCACCTGCTCAAGCCAGCGCGCCGCCTCGGCGTCGCCCTGCAGCGCCTGGTTGGCCTGTGCCAGCAGCGCCGGCAGCTCGACGCTGCGGCCCTGCCACACCGGCACGATGCCGGGCGCGAGATAGAGGATGAAGCGCAGCAGCTGCTGGTCCGGCGACAGCTCGCGCTCGTAGCGCAGCTGCAGCAGCAGGCGCACCACGTTCTGGTCCGGGTGCACCTTGGTGAACCAGTCGAGCAGCTGGCCGCTGACGATGTCGGCGCGCCCCGCCATCCAGTGGCGCGCGAAGGCGGCCGCCAGTTGCTGCGGCGTGGCGCACTGCTCCGAGCGCACGGCATAAGGCCGGGCGAAGGCACCGCTGCCTTCGGCCGGCGCCGCATCGGCCACCGCCAGGGAGGTGTCACCATCGAGCCAGCGCCCGACCTCGTCCGCGCCCCAGCGGCGCTTGGGGTCACGCACCAGCAGGCCGCGCACCAGCAGGCGCAGCCGCGCGTCGCCGATGCCGTCGAGCTCGACCACGCGCGTCGTCAGATGGTGCAGGATCACCGCCTCGGACAGGCCCTGGTAGGGGTGGCGGCCGGTCGCCATCTCCAGCACCATCATGCCCAGCGACCAATAGTCGGCCTTGGCGTCGATCACCCCCGACAGGCTCTCCGGCGGCGCATACAACAGGGTGCGGGCGATGCTGGTGAAGCGCTGCGTGGCGTCCATCGCCGAAGCGGTGCTGAAGTCGGTCAGCACCAGGTCCAGCGGCTCGCGACTGCGCAGCAGCACGTTCTCCGGCTTCAGGTCGCGGTGCACCACGCCGGCGGCGTGCACCGCCGCCAGTGCCACCCGCAGCTCGCGCACGACCTCGGTGATGAAGTCTAGCGGCATGGCCTGCGGCTGCAGGTGCTGGCGCAGCGAGCCGTGGCGGCAATACTCCATCACCTCGTAGGCGTGGCTGTCCGACAGGCCGGTCTCGAACACCTGCACGCGGTGCGCCGGGTCGATGCGCTCCAGCCGCTGCTGCACCTCCGCCGGCGGGACGATGCCCTGGCGGTAGAGCTTGGCGATGCGCACCTCGCCCTGCGCGTCCTCGATGCGCAGGATCTCGGCTTCGGCGCCGCGGGCCGGCAGCACGTCCAGCACCCGATAGCGCTCCCGCAGCGCCGACGGCAGACGCAGCAGGCTGCTGGCGGCGGGCGTCAGCTCGTGCCCGGTCGCCAGCGGCCGGTTGCAGTAGACGCAGCTCTGCGCGCCCGGCGGGTTCGGCTGGCCGCAGTCCTCGTAGGGACAGACCAGCGCCGCCGCGTCCGCGGGCGGTGCCTGGGGCCGGTCGGCGGGTTCGATCTCGACCGGCAGCACGGCTGGCGCGGCCAGCTCTGGCGCGTCCGCGGCCGGCGGCGGTGCCAGCGCATCGGCGCGCACCAGGTCGACGCCGACCAGCAGCACGCCGCAGCTGCAGCGCAGCACCTCGGGCGCGTTGGCGGTCCCGCAGGTGGGACACAGGCGCACGTAGCGCACCGCCCCGTCCGCGCTCACTGCCGCCACGACACCTCGCTGAAGTCCAGGCCGCGCGCGGCGCACAGCGCGCGCAGGCGCTCCATGTCGCCGCGCGCCGGAATGCCCACATACCAGACCCGGTCGCCGTCGACCACGGCCTGGATGCGCTTGGGCCCGAGCGCCAACGGCTGGCGCAGGTGCGCCGCATAGCGGCGCCGGCCGCGCGCGCTCAGCAGCACCAGCGGCTGGTTCGCCGAGCCGCGCCAGGGCTCGGTGGCCGGCCGCGCCTCGACGAAGGGCTCGGGAATCAGCGCGTCCAGCAGTGCCAGCAGCGGCGCCTGGCGCTTGCGCAGCGTGGCGAGCGGATAGCCGCTGTAGCACAGCAGGTCGAAGTCCAGGCCGGCCTGCTTGCGCCAGGCGCGCAGGCCCTGCAGCAGCGCCGCCAGCGCCTCGGGCTGGTCGAACGGCTCGCCGCCCGAGATCGTGACCCCGTCCAGCCCACCGGCCGCCACGTCGCGGCACCAGGCCAGCAGCTCGTCGATCGGCATCAGTCGCTCGGGATCGCTGGCCCAGGTGTCCTGCGAAATGCAGCCCTTGCAGCCGATCGAGCAGCCCTGCACCCACAGGCCGATGCGCCGGCCCGGGCCGAGCACGGTGAC
>CAYRHV010000095.1:0-8136 GCA_964424045.1 uncultured Ottowia sp.
CCAGCCTGGGCGCCGAGAACATCGCCAAGGGCTTCAACAGCGTGATGTGGGGCTTTCTGGTGATCGTGGTCTTCATGATCATCTACTACCACCTGTTCGGCGTCTTCTCCGCGATCGCGCTGACCTTCAACCTGGTGCTGCTGATCGCCATCCTGTCGATGCTGCAGGCCACGCTGACCCTGCCCGGCATGGCGGCGGTGGCGCTCACCATGGGCATGGCGATCGATGCCAACGTGCTGATCAACGAACGCGTGCGCGAGGAACTGCGCGAGGGCGTCTCGCCGCAGATGGCGATCCACCTGGGCTACGACCGCGCCTGGGCCACCATCCTGGACTCCAACATCACCTCGCTGCTGGCCGGCCTGGCGCTGCTTGCCTTCGGCTCCGGGCCGGTGCGCGGCTTCGCCGTGGTGCACTGCATCGGCATCCTGACCTCGATGTTCTCGGCGGTGTTCTTCTCGCGCGGTCTGGTCAACTTCTGGTATGGGCGCCAGAAGAAGCTCAAGTCGGTGTCGGTGGGCACGGTGTGGAAGCCCGAGGCCAAGGACCGTCTGGTCGCAGACGCACGCTGATCGGGGAGCACAACCATGGAATTCTTCAAGATCCGGCGCGACTATCCGTTCATGCACTACGCGCTGTACTTCAACATCGTGTCGTTCCTGATGTTCGCGCTGGCGGTGTTCTTCCTCTTCACGCGCGGCCTGCACCTGTCGGTCGAATTCACCGGCGGCACCGTGATGGAAGTGGCCTACAGCCAGCCGGCCGATCTCGGCAAGGTGCGCGGCAGCCTGGCCTCGCTCGGCTACAGCGACGCCCAGGTGCAGAACTTCGGCACCTCGCGCGACGTCATGATCCGGCTGCCGGTGCAGAAGGACCACACTTCGGCGCAGCAGAGCCAGCAGGTGATGCAGTCGCTGCAGGCGGACAGTCCGGACGTCGAGCTGCGTCGCACCGAATTCGTCGGTCCCCAGGTCGGCAAGGAGCTGGCGGCCGACGGCCTGAAGGCGCTGGCCTTCGTGGTCATCGGCATCATGATCTACCTGTCGATGCGCTTCGAATGGAAATACGCGGTCGCCGGCATCATCGCCAACCTGCATGACGTCATCATCATCATGGGGTTCTTCGCGTTCTTCCAGTGGGAGTTCTCGCTCGCGGTGCTGGCGGGGGTGCTGGCGACGCTGGGCTACTCGGTGAACGAATCGGTGATCATCTTCGACCGGATTCGCGAGGCCTTCCGGCGCTTCCGCAAGATGTCGACGGTGGAGATCATCAACCACGGCATCACCGCCAACATCAGCCGCACCATCATCACGCACGGCTCGACCCAGGCGGTGGTGGTTTCGATGTTGCTTTTTGGCGGCGAAGCCCTGCACTATTTCGCGGTTGCGCTGACCATCGGCATCCTGTTCGGCATCTATTCCTCGGTCTTCGTGGCGGCGGCGATCGCCATGTGGCTGGGCATCAAGCGCGAGGACCTGATCAAGGGCCCACGGCGCGAAGCGGCCGATCCGAACGACCCGAACGCGGGCGCCGTGGTGTAAATGCAAACGCCGCTGGCGGGTGTGAATCGTTGCCTGGAACCCGGTAGGATGCGCCCATGGTGACGACTGCGCATTCCGGTGGGGCGCCGACGCCACGGCTGGCGCACGAGGTGCGCGACAAGTTCGCGCGCTCCGTGGCGACGCTGGCGGAGGTGCTGCCGACCGCGGTGGAGACCCAGCTCGACGGCATCCTGCGCGACAGCAAGGGCATGAGCATGGCCGAGCTGTCGGTGGCGATGGAGGCAGCCGGTGCCTTCAAGCGGCTGCGCGGCACCTGGGTCGAGACGCTGCAGCGCCTGTGGCGAGAGGCCCAGCAGGAGCAGGTCCGGCCGGCCGTGCCAAGCCAGCCGGCGGCCAACAAGCTCAGCCTGGTCGAGGACGAGGTGGTCGAGGACAAGATCATTGCCTCGCGCGTCGGTGCCGCCGTGCTGGAGGCGGCCGGCGTCGAATGGAACCCGCTGCGTCTGCGCATGCAGCGTCTGGAGCGCACCGAGCTGGGGCCCGACGACCCGCTGCGGCCGGAAGCCTTTGCCCAGGTGCTGGTCAAGGCCTGGATCGACAGCGGCCTCAAGCGTCCGATGTGGAACCTGGCGCAGGCCGGCGTGCAGACGGTGCTGGCGCGCCATTACAAGGAAGCCTACGCCCAGGCCAACGCCCTGCTGGCCCAGCACGGCATCGAGGCCACCCTGGCGGTGCGCTCGAGTCCACAGCGTCCGGGGCCCCAGGCGGGTCCGCGTGGCGCGGCCGACCCGCGCAGTGGCTCGTCCGGCTTCGGCGCCTCGGGTTCCGGCGGCGCTGCGGGCCCGGTCAGCGGCGCCGGCTGGGGTGCGCCCGCCGGGCCGGCGCCGGCCATGGATTCCAGGATGGCCTGGTCGGCCTCCCCGGCGGCGCTGCGGCACCAGCGGGCCAGCCCCGCACCGGCCGCGCAGACCGGCATGACCGGCTGGCGCGAAGGCGTTCCGCCATCGGCGCTGGCCCGTGCCGCGCAGGAAACCCGCATGGTGACCGGCATGTCACCGGTGGCGCGGGTGCGCCAGCGCGCCCAGGGGGTGCTGGGCCAGTTGCGGCGCCTGTTGTCCGACCACGCGGTGGACTATGACTCGGGCGCGGTGCCGGAGGCGCCGTCGCCGCCCCTGGCACGTGCGCTGGCCGAGCCGGCTGATCCGTCCTATGCCGTCACCGAGCTGATGCACCGCATCGGCGGCACCGACACCGCGCCCCAGATGGCGCCCGACGTGGGCGCCGTGGCGCGGCAGCTGCGCCAGCGTGCCGCCGACCTCAAGGCCAAGGCGGAAAAGCCGAGCGAAAAGGCCATCATCGAGATCGTGGCCCTGATGTTCCAGGCCATCCTGGCCGAGGAGCGCATTGCCGCCGGCATCCGGGTCTGGTTTGCGCGCCTGCAGATTCCGGTGCTGCGTCTGGCGCTGGCCGAGCCTGATTTCTTTGCTTCGGTGGACCATCCGGCACGCCAGCTGATCGACCGCATGGGTGCCTGCGCGCTCGGCTTCGAGGCCGCCGAGGTGGCCGGAGACCGGCTGGAGCGCGAGGTCAAGCGCATCGTGCAGGTGATCGAGCAGTATCCCGAGACCGGTCGGCGCGTCTACCAGCTGGTGCTGGAGGAGTTCAAGAAATTCCTCGGCCGCTCGCTCACCGAAGGCAAGGCAGCGAACCAGGTCGCCACGCTGGCGCAGCAGGTCGAGCAGAAGGAAGCCCTGGCGATCCAGTACACGATCGAGCTCCGGCGCATGCTGGCGACGGTACCGATCAGCGAGGAGGTGCGCGAATTCCTGTTCCGCATCTGGTCCGACGTGCTGGCCGTGGCTGCGGTGCGCCACGGGGCGCAGGATGCCGAGACCCTGCGCCTGAAGCAGGCCGCCACCGACGTCATCTGGGCCGTCAGCGCCAAGCCCGACCGCACCGAACGCAGCCGCGTGGTGCAGCAGCTGCCGAACCTGCTGCACGTGCTGCGCGACGGCATGGCGCTGCTGGCGATCGAGCCGCAGGAACAGGAGCGCCAGGTCAAGCTGATCAATGACGCCGTGATGCACGCCTTCATGGCGCGCGGCGAAGGGCTGGCGCAAAGCAAGCTCGATGAGCTGGGCCGCGCGCTGGCGGCCCTGGAGGACGTGGTCACGGACGACCCGGAGGGCGAGCTCTGGCTCGATCCGAGCGTGATCGAGCTGATGGCGGGCGAGGACGGCGCCGCGGTCGAGGTCATCAGCGAGGGCGGCTCGCAACCGGCCGAGGCGATCGTGCAATGGGCGCGCCAACTCGACCTGGGCAGCTGGTTCACGCTGGATCACCAGGGCACGCTGATCCAGGTCCAGTACGTCTGGCGCAGCAGGCGCGGGCAGCTGCACCTGCTGGCCAGCGCCGCTGACCAGAGCTACCTGATCCAGACCCAGCGCCTGGCCGCCTACCTGCAGGCCGGCTTGCTGGTGCCGGTGGAGGAAGAGGCGCTCACCGTGCGTGCCACGCGCGATGCGCTGGCCAAGCTGCAGGCCAAGCCCGACGAACTGCTGCATTGAGGCGCACCCTCGGGTGCGCCCGCGGCGTCAGGTGCTTGCTGCGGGCGGCTCCGGCCGGGCTGGCAGTCGTCGCGCCGGCGCGATCAGGCCTGACCCAGGCGCTGGAACAGACCCCCAGGCAGGCGGCCGACGCGGCCTTCGAGTTCGAGCTCCAGCAGGCGCGCCTGCAGCAGCGACGTCTCCAGTCCGGTGCGGGCCTGCAGGGCGTCGAGGCCGACCGGATCCGCGCCCAGCGCCTGCAGCAGCGCGGCGCTGTCGGCATCCGGGCCGGGGTCGGGCGCGGCGGGGCTTTCCGGCGCGGGCGCCCGAGCCGGCCAGTGCAGCTCTTCGAGCACGTCCTGCGCCGTTTCAACCAGCTTGGCGCCCTGGCGGATCAGCGCATGCACGCCGCGCGACTGCGGGCTGTGGATGGAGCCGGGAATCGCGAACACTTCCTTGCCCTGCTCGGACGCCAGCCGAGCCGTGATCAGCGAACCCGACTGCAGGGCGGCCTCGATCACCAGCGTGCCCTGGCTCAGGCCCGAGATCAGGCGGTTGCGGCGCGGGAAGTTGGCCGGCAGCGGCGGCGTGCCGAGCGGGTATTCGCTCACCACCAGGCCGCGCGCGGCGATATGGTGCGCCAGCTCACGGTGCCGGCGGGGATAGACGCGGTCGATGCCGGTGCCGATCACCGCGATGGTGGCCAGTCCACCCCCCGGTTCGCCCGCGTCCTGCAGCGCGCCCTCATGAGCGGCACCATCGACGCCCAGCGCCAGCCCGGAGACGATCACCAGGCCGGCGGCGCGCAGGGCGCGCGCAAACTGGCGCGCATTCTCCAGGCCCTGGGGCGTCGGGTTGCGGCTGCCGACGATGGCCAGCGCATGGTTGGGCCAGTCGACCGCCTGCAGGCCATCCAGCTGGCCCAGCAGGTAGAGCAGCAGCGGCGGATCCTCGAGCGCCAGCAGGCTGGGTGGATACAGCGGGTCGCCCAGGGTGACCACGCGCCGCTGGATCGCCGCGTCGCTGGCGGCCAGCCAGTCCAGGGTGGCCTGCAGCTGGGCGTCCAGGGCCGGTGGCGGCGCGCCCAGGGCGCTGGCCTGCGCCGGCCCGACGACCTGGCGCAGGGCCGCGCTGCCCTGCTCGAAGACCGTCTGCGGCAGGCCGAACGCCGCCAGCAGGCGGCGTGCCGTGTCGTTGCCGATGCCGGGCGTGAGCGTGAGCCGCAGCCAGGCCGCCAGCTCGTCGCGATCCACCGAAAAACGCCTCCGGCGTGCGCCCTCAGCGCGGATCGCTCAGCTTGTCGCCGACCTGAACCGGCTTGGTGACTTCCATCACCAGCACGTAGGAGACGCGGTCGAAGGTGCGGAACACCATGCCCAGGCCGTTGCGCTCGTCCGGCAGCAGGATCGCCTCGCGTCGGCCCTCGGTGCGGTCGACCATGCGGCCGCCGGTCGAGAGCAGGGCCAGCACGTCCCCGCTGGCGATGCCGTCGCGCTCGCCCTTGTTGATGGTGATCACCTGGTTGCCGCCGGCGTAGCGCACCGCATTGCCATAGACCGACACCACGCGCGCGTCCACCGGCTGCGCCGGCGCCCGCGGCACGTAGTTGCGGTATTCGCGTGCCGGCTCCGGCAGCAGGCGATCGCCCGCGCGCATTTCTTCCTTGCTGCTGATGATGTCGATCGTGGCCGGCACGCGCAGCATGGTCGGCTCAACCGCGACCTCGGGCTCGGTCGGCTCGGGCGCTTGGAGCTGTTCGCCGGCCAGCGGCTGGCGCACCGCGACCGAGTGGACCAGTTCCTCGGGTTCCACGGCCTCGGACTCGCCGCGCAGCAGCTGTGCCTGGCCGACATACTGTCCCTCGTAGCCGAGGATCTCGCCACTCACCGGATCCTTCAGTGGCGTGGCAGTGCGGAACACGCGGAAATCCCGGCTGCCCTCGGCGGTGCGCAGCAGCGGCGCATCGTCGGGGCCGCGCGCGTAGGCGCGGTCGCCGCTCACCACCATCACCCGATCCTGGTCGCTCAGTGCGACGATGCGCGGCGCGCGCTGGAAGGTGTCGTCATCGACCACCAGCGGCTCGGCCAGGAAGGGCTCGATCAGGTGCGGCTCGAGCGTCGGCAGCGGGCTGGCGTCCAGCATCTCGATGCGGTTGCGCGGCGAGACGCGTACCGTGGCGCCGACCTGGCCGTCCGCGGTGCGGCGCGCGCGCAGGAAGGCGCGATCGCCGACCCGCTCCAGCCAGAGCTGCTGGCCGGGGTAGATCAGGTGCGGGTTGCGGATGTCGTTCAGGTTCATGCCCCAGAGCTCGGGCCAGCGCCAGGGCGAACGCAGGAACTTGCCCGAGACGCCCCACAGCGTGTCGCCGCGACGCACCGTGTATTCGTCGGGCGCGTTCGGCGCCAGCGCCGACAGCGGCACGCCCTGGGCAGCGACCTGCTGGGCGGTGGCACGCTGAACCGGGGTCACGGGCGAGTGGATGCCGTGCTTCGGCGGTGCCGCCTGCACGAGGGTAGTGGCCAGCAGGGTACCCAGCGGGAGGAGCACGCTGCACGTGGCGCGAAGCAAAAGTGGTTTCATTGTTTTACGAAAACGCAGTTGCGCTCTTGACAAGTCACGAGACATTGTGAATGGAAGCCCGCCATCGAGCAACGAGATTGAGGCCCTGCAGCCCCGATGAAAGCAAAAAGTAGCGAAAATAGCCACATCTTTTGAAATTGAAGCCGTGTCGGGCGCTGCCAGGCGAATTGTGCAGTGGCTGGCCGGTGGTCCGGATTCTCATGGCAGTACTGCACATTCTTCGCTATCCCGACCCCCGCCTGTTCAAGGTGGCCCGGCCCGTGGAATCGGTCGACGAGCGCATCCGCGTGCTGGTGGCCGACATGCTGGAGACCATGTACCAGGCCAAGGGCATTGGCCTGGCGGCCACCCAGGTGGACGTGCACGAACGCGTGATCGTGATCGACGTCTCCGAGGAGCGCGATGCGCCCATGGTGCTGGTGAATCCGGAACTGCTGTGGGCCAGCGAGGAGCGGATCAAGGGCGAGGAAGGCTGCCTGTCCGTGCCCGGCATCTACGACGGCGTCGAGCGCGCGGCCCAGGTGCGCGTGCGGGCGCTGGACGAGCACGGCCAGGCGCGCGAGATCGAGGCCGAAGGCCTGCTGGCGGTGTGCATCCAGCACGAGATGGACCACCTGGTCGGCAAGGTGTTCGTGGACTACCTGTCGCCGCTCAAGCGCGGCCGCATCAAGACCCGGCTGCTGAAGGCCGAGCGCGAGGAACGGGCGGAGGAAAAGAGCCAGGTGCCGGTATGAAGGCGGGCTTGAGCGCCTGGGTGGCGGGCCTGGCTGGCGTGTTGCTGGCCGGCTGCGCCCTGTTCGCCGATCCGGGACGGATCCAGCCCGGCACCCCGGTGGCCGAGGTGCTCGCGCAGCTGGGCCGCCCGAGCGCACGCTACCCACAGGACGCGGGCGAGCGCCTGCAGTATTCCTACCAGCCGGCCGGGCAGCGCGTCTTCGACATCGACGTCGACGCCCAGGGGCGCGTGACGCGGGTCGAACAGGTGCTGGACGAGCCGCTGTTCGCGCAACGCATCCAGCCCGACCGCTGGACACGCGCCGACGTGCTGCGCGAATACGGCGCGCCGGCCGAGATTCGGCGCGTGCACAATTTCGACGGCGAGATCTGGCTCTGGCGCTACGTCAGTGGCGTGACCTGGCGCCTGCTCTTCATCGACGTCGACCCGGCGGGCATCGTGCGCGGCTGGTCGGTGGGCGACGAATACCTGCCCGATCCACCCGATCCGCGTTAGGATGAAATACCCCCTATGTCGCTGCGCTCCTTCCCCTGGAAGGGGGACGCACCCTGTGCCCAGGGGGACCCTGGTCACGGGTGCCCGCGCCTGGCCTGCTCCGCGGCCTTTGGGGCCGTGGTGTTTCATGTGTCGCGGGTCGCATCAAGCGCGGTGGAGCAACTAGGATGAAACACCCCCTCCCCAAGTCGCTGCGCTCCACGTGCTCGCCGCCAGAGGCGACGGCTCTTCGGCCCGTCCAGACCTGCGCAGGCAGGTCTGGAGCCGCGGGCCTCAG
>CAYRHV010000096.1:0-8068 GCA_964424045.1 uncultured Ottowia sp.
CGTTGCGCGCGAACTCGATCGTCGCCACCTGCATGCCCAGGCAGATGCCCAGGTACGGCACGCCGTGCTCCCGCGCGAAGCGGGCGGTGGCGATCTTGCCTTCCACGCCGCGCGCGCCGAAGCCGCCGGGCACGAGCAGGGCGTCGTACTTGCCCAGGCTGGCCACGGTGGCGGGCGTGATGGTCTCGGAGTCCAGGTGCTCGATCTTCACGCGTGCCTGGTTGTGCATGCCGGCATGGCGCAGCGCCTCGTTGACCGACTTGTAGCTGTCCGACAGGTCGACGTATTTGCCGACCATGGCGACGGTGACCTCGCGTGTCGGGTGCTCGACCGCGTCCACCAACTCGTCCCAGCGGCGCAGGTGGGCCGGTGCCGTGTTCAGGCGCAGGCGGTCGCAGATCAGGCCGTCCAGGCCCTGCTCGTGCAGCAGGCGCGGCACCTTGTAGACGCTGTCGACGTCGGGCATGCTGATCACGCCCCAGGGCTGCACGTTGGTGAACAGGCTGATCTTCTCGCGCTCTTCCTGCGGGATGGTGCGGTCGGCGCGGCACAGCAGGGCGTCGGGCTGGATGCCGATCTCGCGCAGCTTCTGCACCGTGTGCTGGGTCGGCTTGGTCTTGAGCTCGCCGGCAGCGGCGATCCAGGGCAGGTAGGTCAGGTGCACGAAGGCACTTTGGTTGGCACCCAGCTTGAGGCTGAACTGCCGCACCGACTCGAGAAAGGGCAGGGACTCGATGTCGCCCACGGTGCCGCCGATCTCGACGATCGCCACCTGCACCTCGTCGGCCGTGCCGATGCCGGCGCCGCGCTTGATGAACTCCTGGATCTCGTTGGTGACGTGCGGGATCACCTGCACCGTCTTGCCCAGGTAGTCGCCGCGTCGCTCCTTCTCCAGCACGCTCTTGTAGATCTGGCCGGTGGTGAAGTTGTTGGCGCGCTTCATGCGCGTGGTGATGAAGCGCTCGTAGTGGCCCAGGTCGAGGTCGGTCTCGGCGCCGTCGTCGGTGACGAACACCTCGCCGTGCTGGAACGGGCTCATGGTGCCCGGATCGACGTTCAGGTAAGGGTCGAGCTTGATCAGGGTGACCTTGAGGCCGCGCGACTCGAGGATGGCCGCAAGCGACGCCGAGGCGATTCCCTTGCCCAGGGAAGACACCACACCGCCGGTGACGAAGACGTATTTGGTCATGTGGGGACGAAGGGCAAGCGCCTCCGTTCGGTGGGAAATTTCGATTATAGGAGGCCATCCCGGCCGCCGCCTTTTGCTACATTGCGGCCATGAATGCAAACCAGCTTGCGGGCGAGCTTGCGGGCCGCCACATCGTGCTCGGCCTTTCGGGCGGCGCCGCCTGCTTCAAGGCGGCCGAGTTCTGCCGTGCCCTGCTGCGTGCCGGCGCCACGGTGCAGGTGGTGATGACCGAGGCCGCCTGCCAGTTCATCACGCCGGTGGCGATGCAGGCGCTGTCGGGCCAGCCGGTCTACGTGTCGCAGTGGGACGCGCGGCCCGACAACGGCATGGCGCACATCAACCTGAGCCGCGCCGCCGACGCCATCGTCGTGGCGCCGGCCAGCGCCGACTTCATCGCCCAGCTGGCGCAGGGACGTGCCGGCGAACTGCTGGCGCTGCTGTGCCTGGCGCGCCCGATCGAGCGCGTGCCGCTGCTGCTGGCGCCCTCGATGAACCGCGAGATGTGGGCGCATCCCGCGACCCAGCGCAACATCATGCAGGTGACGCAGGACGGCGCCCTGGTGCTGGGCGTGGCCTGGGGCGAACAGGCCTGCGGCGAGGTCGGCGACGGCCGCATGCTGGAGGCCGACGAACTGGTGGAAGAACTGATCGCCTTCTTCACGCCGCGCGCGCTGGCCGGCCAGCGCGTGCTGATCACCGCCGGGCCGACCTTCGAGGCGATCGACCCGGTGCGCGGCATCACGAATCGCTCCAGTGGCAAGATGGGCTTTGCCATCGCGCGCGCGGCGCGCGAGGCGGGCGCGGAGGTCACCGTGGTGGCCGGGCCGGTGGCCCTGCCGACGCCGCGCGAGGTGCGCCGCATCGACGTCAGCTCGGCCAGCGACATGCACGCGGCGGTGCTGGGCCTGGCCGACGACGCCGACATCTTCATCGCCACCGCGGCCGTCGCCGACTGGCGACCGGCGCAGGAGGCCGAACACAAGATCAAGAAGGACGGCTCGGGCGAGGTGCCCCAGCTCGGCTTCGTCGAGAACCCGGACATCCTGGCCGAGGTCGCGCACTCGGCCCGCGCCCAGGCGGGCGAGCTGTTCTGCGTCGGCTTTGCCGCCGAGAGCCAGGACCTGCTGGCCAATGCCCAGGCCAAGCGCGCGCGCAAGGGTGTGCCGCTGCTGGTCGCGAATCTCGGGCCGGCCACCTTCGGCCGGGACGACAACGCCCTGCTGCTGGTTGACGACGAGGACGTGCTGGAGCTGCCGCACGCCAGCAAGCGCGTGCTGGCGCAGCAGCTGGTGACGGAAATCGCGCGCCGCGTTTCGGGCTGGTCCGCATGAAACTGAAGCTGGACGTGCGCATGCTGGATGCGCGCCTGCGCGAGCAGGCGCCGGCCTATGCCACGCCGGGCAGCGCCGGGCTGGACCTGCGCGCCTGCCTGCAGGCGCCGCTCGAGCTGGCGCCCGGCGCCTGGGAACTGGTGCCCACCGGCCTGGCGATGCACCTGGCGGATCCCGGCTACGCGGCGCTGATCCTGCCGCGCTCGGGCCTGGGCCACAAGCACGGCATCGTGCTGGGCAACCTGGTCGGCCTGATCGACAGCGACTACCAGGGCGAGCTGATGGTGAGCGCCTGGAATCGCAGCGCCACGGCGTTCACGATCCAGCCCATGGAGCGCATCGCCCAGCTCGTCATCGTGCCGGTGGTGCAGGCCGAATTCAACTGGGTGGAGGCCTTCCCGCCCTCGGCGCGCGGGCAGGGCGGCTACGGCTCAACCGGGCGCGGCTGATTCTTCAGGCTGCGCGGCTTACCTTTGGATGCGATTGCGGGGCAGTCTTTACCTGCGCTTGTCACTGCCTGGGCCTGCGGGTGCGTTAATCAGGGCAGGGCTGCTGCCAACAGGACGGCGCGGCCATTCACTGCGAGGAGTTGAATCATGAGTTTCAGATCACGCCTGCTGCCGACGCTGGCGGCCCTGGGAGCGGCTTCCCTGCTGGGGGCCTGCGTGGCACCGGGTTATCAGCAGCCGGTCAGCGGCACCTATCCGGGCGGTCAGGTGAGCAGCCCCGCCTACGCCCAGTACGGCCGGGTGTCGAACGTCGAATACATGCGCGGTGGCGGCTCGCAGGGCGTCGGCGGCGCCGTGGTGGGCGGTGTCGTGGGCGGCCTGGCGGGGCATCAGGTCGGCGGTGGCAGTGGGCGCACGGCGGCCACCATCGTCGGCGCCGTCGGCGGCGCGCTGGTCGGCAATGCGCTGGAGCGCAACATGAGCGGCAGCGGCCAGGACTTCTACCGTGTCACGGTGCAACTGGACAACGGCTCGGTGCGCAGCTTCGACTACGCCCAGGCGCCCAACGTCCAGATCGGCGAGCGCGTGCGCGTGGACGGCAATCAGCTCTATCGCTGAGCCGGGCCGAATCCGCCATCGCGGACGGCCGCGTCACGAGAGTGACGCGGCCGTTTTTTTCGACCGTCGCCAGGTTCAGCGCAGTTCCAGCGTCACCGGCGCGTGATCGCTCGGCTTGGGCCACTTGCGCGGCACGCGGTCGATGTGACAGGCGACGGCCTGCGCCGCCAGCGGTGGACTGACGAGAATGTGGTCGATGCGCAGGCCGCGGTTCTTCTGGTAGCCCAGCATGCGGTAGTCCCACCAGGAGTAGCTTTTTTCCGGCTGCTCGAACAGGCGGAACGAGTCGGCCAGGCCGAGCGCCAGCAGGGCCTGGAAGTGGTGGCGCTCCTCCTCGGTGTGCAGGATGGTGCCGGCCAGTCCCACCGGGTCGTAGCTGTCGCGGTCCTCGGGCACGATGTTGAAGTCGCCCGCCAGCGCCAGCCGCGGGTGCGCCGCCAGCTCCTCGCGCAGCCAGTCGCGCAGCGCGCGCAGCCAGCTCATCTTGTATTCGAACTTGTCGGTGCCGGGCGCCTGGCCGTTGACGAAATAGGCGTTCACCAGGCGCAGCGGCCCGCCCGGCGCGTCGAGGGTGCCAGCGATCACGCGCGCCTCGGCGTCGGCGAAGCCCGGGATGTTGCGAGTCACGTCCTGTGCCTCCAGCGGCGCGCGCGTCAGCAGGGCGACGCCGTTGTAGGTCTTTTGCCCGAAGGCAACGGCCGTGTAGCCGGCTTCCTGCAGCGCCTCGTGCGGGAAGCGGTCGTCGGTGAGCTTGAGCTCCTGCAGCGCCAGCACGTCGACCGGGTTGGCGGCCAGCCAGTCCAGCACGTGCTGCAGGCGGGCGTTGAGGGAGTTGACGTTCCAGGTGGTGATCAGCATGAGGCGGACAAGAAGAGAGGTCTGGCCCGGTCGCCAGCTCGGGCGTCGCGGGCCAGGCCGGCGGGCGGCCGGCGTGAAGGCGAGTGACCCCGGCGGCTGGCTTCAACGGGCCGGAGCCCTGGGATCATCGCCGATTCTGCCGCTGCCGGGGCAAGGTCGGCTGGCATTCGCGGAACGAGCGCCCGGCGGCGCGAGTCGGCTGGCTCAAGCGCCGGTCGCCAGCTTGAGGGTGAAGACGATGAATTCGGCCGGCCGCATCGGCGCGAAGCCGATCGTCAGGTGTACCCGCCCCTGGGCCACGTCGTCTGGGGTCATGGTCTGGCCCAGGCCGCACTGGACGAAGAAGGCCTCCTCGGGCTTGCGGCCTTCGAGGGCGCCGCGTTGCCACAGCTGCGCCAGGAAGGCGCTGCCGGCCGTCCGCAGCGATGACCACAGCCGCTCGTCGTTGGGCTCGAACGCGGCCCAGCTGAAGCCGCGGCGGAGGCTTTGCTGCAGGAACAGGGCCAGGCGCCGCACCGGAATGTACTTCCAGCCCGGGTCGAGCGGGCGCAAGGTCCGGGCGCCCACGATGCAGGGCTGCCCGGTGGGCAGCACCTGCAGGCTGCAGACGCCCGCGACGTTGAGGTCGGCCAGCTCTGCCTGGCTCACGGTGCGCGCAAGCTGCAGCACGCCGTCCAGCGTTGCCGTGGGCCCGGCCGGTGTTTTCCAGATGCCGCGTGTCTGGTCGGTGCGGGCATAGACACCCGCCACCGTGCCGCCCGGTGGCGCCAGGCGCGGCTGACCACCCAACGGATCGGCGACCAGCACCCAGGGGTAGAACACCGCGGCGTTGCTGCTGGCCGGCAGCGTGCCGTGCTCGGGATGAGCCGCCTGCTCGATGCCGGTCGGTGTCTGGTCCGGGGCCGCGGCGTCGATCAGGAGGAAGGCCAGGCGCTCCTCGCAGTAGGCGGCCGCGCTGCGCAGCACGCCGGCATCGACGATGCCGGGCAGGTTGAGAAGGCTGAACCCGTCCACGTCGTCCAGGGCGAACAGGCCCTGGCGCAGCGCGCGCTGGCCGGCCAGGGCCTGCGGCGTGGCATCGCTGGCGCGCACCACCAGGGCATCGGTGCCGCTGTTGCGAAAGAACTGCCACACGGCCCAGGCCAGTTCGTGGTCCGGCGCCAGGCAGCCGAAGCTGCGCTCGAATTCGCGGAAGCTGGCGACGCGCACCGGGGTGTCCAGCGGCCCCTGCGGTGCCGTACCGATGAACGCCGCGACGGTGGTCTCGACGCCCTGTACCGATGGCACCGGGTCGACCTCGATCACGTATTCCGTAGGTCTTTCGTGTGAAGGCATGGCGCGCATTGTGCGGTGGCTTGCACGCTGGCGGCAAGCCCACCGTGGCGATGGTGCGTTCCGGGTTTTTCCGTCCAGGCGCGGTTCAGGCGGTGGCGGGTTCGGCCCCGGATGCCGGCCGGGCCGGGTAGGTCACGCGGCCGTCGTCCTGCACCTGGGCAAACGCGGTCAGCTTCGCATCCTCGACGTGGCCATCCATGATGTGGCGCACGGTTTCGCCGGTGGCCAGCAGCTGGTCGGCAATGAGGCGCCGGTGGCAGCGCCACCACACGCTTTCGGCGCACATGATGGCCAGGCGTTTCTCCTGCCCGAGCGCGCGCAGCCGCTCCAGGCCGGCGCGAAACGCCGGCTGCAGTGTGTAGTCGGCGTAGTGGTGGAAGCTCTCGTTGTCCCAGGCGCCGTTGACCTCGGGCGCGACGCCGGGCTGGCGCCCGCGCCGGCCGCCCAGCTCGGTCAGGTGCAGGTAGTCGATGCCGTGCTCGGCCAGGGCGGCGGGCAGCGTGTCCTCGTTGAATTGCGGGTTGGTGCGCGAACGCGGAAACGCGCGCACGTCCACCAGCAATTCGATGCGCGCGGCCTGCAGCCGGGCGATGAAGTCGTCCAGCGCGAGCCTGGCGTGGCCGATGGTGTGGTAGGGCAGGCGTGCGCCCCGGGCGTCAATCATCGATCTTCGTCAGCGCTCGGCCCTTGTGTACCGCCACGTGGCTGGTCTTGTCGCTGCGGATCTCGTATTGCGGGTCGTCCGGCCTGGCGTGGTGCGTGTAGCCCTTCCAGTCGAAGTCGGCGTGGTGCACCTTGATGATGCGGCCGCTGACGTGACCGGCTTCGGAGTTCCAGCGCACGTGGTCGCCGATCTTGAATGTCGCTGTCATCGCGAATGGCGTTCATCAATTTACCTATCACAGCATTTTGCGGCAGGTATGTTGTGAAAGTGAAGCACTGATCTCGAAACCCGTGGTGGTGGCGGGCTGATGTCCTCCTGATCAACAGAAGTGCCATCAGGCGCATCAGATCCATGTGGACTTTATTGGTCCACTGGCATGTACTCTGGCCAGAGCGCATTTCCCAATCGTCTAGACTAGATCGACCCGCTGATGGCGCTGTTTGACGGTTCCGGCCAGAGCGCATTTCCCAATCGTCTAGACTGGAACGGGGCGATGTGAAAGGAGCCTGAGAGTTCCGGCCAGAGCGCATTTCCCAATCGTCTAGACTGACCTCCGTAGTCAACTACCTTGTTGTTAGGTTCCGGCCAGAGCGCATTTCCCAATCGTCTAGACTTAACAGGCGTGGATTCGCCCACCATGCTATGTTCCGGCCAGAGCGCATTTCCCAATCGTCTAGACTTGACATCGAGTTCATCCCCGCGAGCCAGGGGTTCCGGCCAGAGCGCATTTCCCAATCGTCTAGACTCGCGGCGACGTGCTTGACTTTACCGGCCGGGTTCCGGCCAGAGCGCATTTCCCAATCGTCTAGACTCAGCACGGCGGTGAAAATCGCCATGGTCATGTTCCGGCCAGAGCGCATTTCCCAATCGTCTAGACTACAGGATTGCAACGTGTGTCTTGCCCAAGAGTTCCGGCCAGAGCGCATTTCCCAATCGTCTAGACTTTAGCTTGCAGCCGCCTTCCACGCCGCAGCGTTCCGGCCAGAGCGCATTTCCCAATCGTCTAGACTACTTCTACGAGATGCAGGGCCTGCAGCTGGGTTCCGGCCAGAGCGCATTTCCCAATCGTCTAGACTGGGTCGCCTGGTCTTCGAGCGGCCCTTCACGTTCCGGCCAGAGCGCATTTCCCAATCGTCTAGACTCGACGACATCGACAGCGTGTCGCGCACGCTGTTCCGGCCAGAGCGCATTTCCCAATCGTCTAGACTTGCCCAGCGCGTCGGACGCCTGCGCGCCTAGTTCCGGCCAGAGCGCATTTCCCAATCGTCTAGACTATTTCAATAGCCCGGCCGGATCATCAGTCTGTTCCGGCCAGAGCGCATTTCCCAATCGTCTAGACTCGAGCGCGTGCGCATGGCGGTCGACAGCGAGTTCCGGCCAGAGCGCATTTCCCAATCGTCTAGACTCCGGCCCTCCGTCGCCACCCACCAACAGGAGTTCCGGCCAGAGCGCATTTCCCAATCGTCTAGACTCGCGCAACCACAGCAAGATCACGCTGGCGCGGTTCCGGCCAGAGCGCATTTCCCAATCGTCTAGACTGCCCTTCCAGCACGGCGCGCACGCGGCGCTGTTCCGGCCAGAGCGCATTTCCCAATCGTCTAGACTCTGAGCGCGATAACCCTCT
>CAYRHV010000097.1:0-8011 GCA_964424045.1 uncultured Ottowia sp.
ACCTTGTCGGCCTCGCTGGTGAAGGCGTCGGCGAAGAACTCGTGCTCGGGCAGGCCGGCCTGCTGCACGAAGTCGCGCCGCGCCGAATCGACCACCACCGGTGCGCCGCAGGCATAGACCTGGTGCGCTGACAGGTCGGGAAAGTCCTGCAGCACCGCCTGGTGCACGAAGCCGGTGCGGCCCGGCCAGGCGTCCTCGGGCAGGGCGTCGGAGACCACCGGCACGTAGCTGAGGTGCGGCATCTGCGCCAGCTTGCCGCGCACCCAGGCGTCCATGTAGAGGCCGGGCGGGCGGCGCGCGCCCCAGTAGAACACCGTCTCGCGCGTGATGCCCATGAACTGCATGTGCTCGATGATGGCCTTGATCGGTGCAAAGCCGGTGCCCGAGGCCAGCAGGACGATCGGGTTCGCGGCCTCGTCGCGCAGGTGGAAGCTGCCGTAGGGCCCCTCGATGCGCAGGATCTCCTTTTCCTTCATGGTGCCGAACACGTGGTCGGTGAAGCGGCCGCCCGGCATGTGGCGCAGGTGCAGGTCCACCATCGGCGCGCCGCTTTCCATCAGCCGGTGCGGCGCACTGGCCATGCTGTAGCTGCGGCGCGTGCCGTCGCGCAGGATGAACTCGATGTACTGCCCGGCGTGGTACTGCAGTTCGTTGTTGGCCGGCAGCTGCAACTGCACGCGCATCACGTCGGAGGCCAGCGGTTCCAGCAGCGCCACGCGCGCCGGCATCTTGCGCACCGGGAAGGCGCCGGCGTGCGTCACTTGGCGCGACTCGATCACGACGTCGCTGTGCGCCACGCCACAGCAGGTCAGGATGTAGCCGTCCGCTTCTTCCGCGTCCGACAGCGCCTTCTGCTGGTGCGGGCCGTGCACTACGGTGCCGGAGACCTTGCGGACCTTGCATGAGCCGCAGGTGCCGTCCTGGCAGCTGTAGGGCAGGCCGATGCCCTGGCGGATGCCGGCCTGCAGGATGCGCTCGCCCGGCTCGGTCTCGAAGCTGCGGCCGCTGGGCTCGACGGTGATGGTGAACGACATTGCCTGGGGTGTCCTCCGCTGACCTGGGTCAAGTGATCAGCCATTCTGCCTCCAAACCCGGGGGAGCCGGGCGCGCCTGCCGCAGCGGCCTTGCGCCGGGTTCGACCTGCTATGCTTGTCCATGCCAACAAGCCGGCAACGGCGCAAAAGGAGACAAATCATGGGTCTACGCAAATTGCTGACGGCGGGCGCTCTGGGCCTGGCCGTTTCGTTCGCCATGCCGCTGGCGCAGGCGCAGGACAAGACCCTGGTGGTCGCCACCGACACCGCCTTCGTGCCCTTCGAGTTCAAGCAGGACGGCAAGTACACCGGCTTCGACATCCAGCTCTGGGAGGCCATCGCCAAGCAGGCGAACCTGAAGTTCGAGTGGCAGCCGATGGACTTCAACGGCATCATTCCCGGCCTGCAGACCAAGGCCATCGACGCGGCGCTGGCCGGCATCACGATGACCGAGAAGCGTGCCGAGGTGATCGACTTCTCCGACCCCTACTACGAGTCGGGCCTGGCGATCCTGGTGCCGGTGAACAGCGAGATCAAGGCCGCGGCCGACCTGACGGGCAAGGAAGTGGCGGTGAAGACCGGCACTGCCACGGTGGACTACATGAAGGCCAACGTGCCGGGCGCCAAGCTCAAGCTGTTCCCGAACATCGACAACGCCTTCCTCGAGCTGGCGACCAAGCGCGTCGACGCCGTGGTGCACGACACGCCCAACGTGCAGTACTACGCCAACACGGCCGGCAACGGCAAGGTCAAGGTGGTGGGCTCGCTCAAGAGCGGTGACTTCTACGGCATCGCCTTCCCCAAGGGCAGCGCGCTGCGCGCCACGGTGAACGAAGCGCTGGCGGCGATCAAGGCCGACGGCACCTACGACAAGCTGTACGAGCACTGGTTCGGCCAGAAGCCCGAATAAGGGTGGCCGACCGATCGATGGTGGCGGCGCGCATGGCCGCGGGGCATGGGCCGGCGCCGGGCGCCGCCTGAGTCATCGCGGCGGCTCGCCGGCGCCCAACCTGCGGCACGGGAGACGCCATGACATTCGACTGGTCCGCGATCTGGGCCGCGTGGCCGGACCTGATGGCCGGCTCGTGGATGACGCTCAAGATCACCGCGCTCGGCCTGCTGGGCGGCACCGTCATCGGCGCCCTCACCGGGGTCGTCACCACCTACGTGCCGGTCGGCGTGACGCGCCGCAGCCTGGCCATCACCGTGGCCGCGCTGGTGGCGCTGGTGCTGCTGCTGCGCGTGGTTTCCTGGCTGGCCGGCGGGCCGCTGGCGGGGCTGCCGGCGGCGGCCTGGTGGGTGTTCTGGCTGCTGCTGCTGGCGCTGCTGCTGTGGCGCTTCACGGCCTGGCTGCCGCGCGCGCTGTCGGTGCTGTCGCAGGTCTTCATCCTGGTGATCCGCGGCACGCCGATCGTGGTGCAGGTGATGTTCATCTACTTCGCGCTGCCACTGCTGGTGGACATGCGCATCGACGGCTTCAGCGCCGCCGTGATCACGCTGATGATCAACTCCGGCGCCTACATCGCCGAGATCGTGCGCGCCGGCCTGCAGTCCGTGCCCAAGGGCCTGCACGAGGCGGGCATGGCGATGGGCCTGCCGTTCTGGAAGATCCTGGCCTTCATCATCGGGCCGGTGGCGCTGCGCCGCATGATCCCGACCATGGGCAACCAGTGCATCATCAGCCTCAAGGACTCGTCGCTGTTCATCGTCATCGGCGTGTCCGAGCTGACGCGCCAGGGCCAGGAGATCATTGCCGCCAACTTCCGCGCGGTCGAGATCTGGGGCACGGTGGCGGTGATCTACATGCTCATGACGGGCTGCATCGCGCTGCTGCTGAAGTTCGTTGAAACCAGGACGCGCATGGTATGAGCATGGTCGAGTTCAGGGGCGTGATCAAACGCTTCGGCGACAACGTCGTCCTCAACGGCATCGACCTGAAGGTCGAGCAGGGCGAGGTCGTGGTCGTGGTCGGGCCCTCGGGCTCGGGCAAGTCCACACTGCTGCGCTGCGTCAACGTGCTGGAGCACATCCAGGCCGGCGACATCATCGTCAACGGCCTGAGCGTGCGCGGCAGGCCGGCCGAGATCCGCGAGCTGCGGCGCGAGGCCGGCATGGTGTTCCAGCAGTTCAACCTGTTCCCGCAACTGACGGCGCTGGAAAACGTGATGTTCGGCCCGATCCACACGCGTGGCACGGCCCGGGCCGAGGCACGCGCGCAGGCCGAGGAGCTGCTCCGGCGCGTGGGTCTCGCCGAGCGCGCCGGCCATTATCCGGGGCAGCTGTCGGGCGGGCAGCAGCAGCGCGTGGCGATCGCCCGCGCGCTGGCCATCAAGCCGCTGCTGCTGATGTTCGACGAGCCCACCTCGGCGCTGGACCCGGAGCTGCGCCACGAGGTGCTGCGCGTGATGCAGGACGTGGCCGAGGGCGGCATGACCATGATGGTGGTCACGCACGAGATGGACTTCGCGCGCCGCGTCGGCACGCGCCTGATCTTCATGGACGGCGGCAAGATCGTCGAGGACGGCAACCCGGCGCAGCTGCTGGACAACCCGCCGACGCAGCGCTTCCGCGACTTCCTGCAGCACGTGAGCTGAGCGCCGACGGCGCCCGGGTCTCAGCGCGGCTCGATGCCGTCCAGC
The DNA here is from genome assembly GCA_964424045.1 of uncultured Ottowia sp. GTDB lineage: Bacteria > Pseudomonadota > Gammaproteobacteria > Burkholderiales > Burkholderiaceae_C > Ottowia. Next base: position 3,674 of record CAYRHV010000097.1, read on the forward strand.
TCGAACTGCGGCTGGCCGGGCCGGGCGTAGACGCGCCAGCGCACGGTGTCGCCCTGCAGGTCGATGTCGGCCGTCGCCATGGTGTTCTCTTGGTCGGTGTCGTGCGGTGAATCGCGGTAGATCGGCTCGGCTTCGCGCTGGTCGGCCAGCAGGTCCAGCGCATCCACGCCGGCGTGCAGCAGCCGTTCGGCCTGGCGCTGGCGCGCGCCCGACGATGCCGTGATGGTCTGCGGCAGCGCGTCCTGGGCCGCATGGATCGCGTGGTTGGCGTGCGCCACGACGCCGGTCTGCACCGGCTGCACCGAGACCGCCACGTGCGAGAACTCCACGCTTGCCGTCTCGCCGGCACCGGCGCGGCCCAGGCCCAGGTGGAAGGCGCCGGCCCGTGCGTGCCGGCGCAGCAGGGCGATCACCTGGTTCGGCGCCTCCAGCGTCAGCGCCGCACGCGTCAGCACCATGCGCGGCACGCCCACGGCGGCCCGGTGTGCGCGCACGTTGTTCACGGTCATGGCCAGGCCGGCCGCGTTCACGGCAAAGGTGTGGCCGGGGATCGAGCCCGGATAGACGAACGAGGTGAATGCTGGGCCGGCGTCGGGCCGCACCTGTACCAGGCCGCAACGGCCGCTGAAGCCCGGGTCGCCGTCCTCGTTGTGCGTCAGGCGCGTCGGCGCCAGCACCGTGGTGCAGCCGTCGGGCGCCATGGCCCACAGGTCGCCGCGGCAGTTCCACAGCAGCACCTGCTCCAGCGGCAGCGCCAGCCCGGCGGCGAGGCCTTCCAGCTCCTGCAGCACCCACGGGAACGCGTCCTGCACCTGCTGGCGCAGCGCCGCCGCCTCGGCGCTGCCGCGCCACTGCTGCACGCTGGCCCAGGCGCTGGATTGCAGCAGGTGCTCGTGGCAGGCCGCCGCGCCCCAGCGTCCGAGCGCCAGGCCGACGTCGTGCGGACTGCCGGCCGCCTGCAGCCAGCTCAGCATGGCCGCGTGGCGCCGGGCGAGCGCGGCTGGCGGCGGGATTCAAGCGGGATCGTGAAGTGCATGGTCTTGAGTATCCTCGCCTCATCGGCTGAAGAGCGTTCATTTTGCCCTCAAACCTGACTCCGCTGGGCGCCTTGCCGGCGCGCTTCCGACGCCCGCGCGTGCTCATCGTCGGTTGCGGCGATGTCGGCCGGCGGGTGGCGCGACGGCTGCCGGCCGGCGTGCGAGTGCTGGCGCTGGCGCGCTCGGCCGAGCGCGCCGACGGCCTGCGGGCCCAGGGCATCCGGCCGCTGCGCGGCGACCTGGACCGGCCCGCCACGCTGCAGCGCCTGGCCGGCCTGGCGACGCACGTGCTGCACCTGGCGCCGCCGCCGGGCGGCGGGCCGGGCGACGCGCGCACGCGCGAACTGCTGCGCGCGCTGGTCCGGCGCAGCGCGCCGCGGGCGCTGGTCTACGGCTCCACCAGCGGGGTCTACGGCGATGCCGCTGGCGCCTGGGTGGACGAGACGCGGCCGCCGCGGCCCGGCACCGATCGCGCCCGTGCCCGCCTGGCCGCCGAGGGCTGGGTGCGCGCCTTCGGTCGCGCCCTGGGCGCGCGCGCCAGCGTGCTGCGCATCGCCGCCATCTATGCGCCCGACCGCGCCGACGCGCCGCGCGCGCGCCTGGCCGATGGTGCGCCGGTGCTGGCGCCGGCCGACGACGTCTGGACCAGCCGCATCCACGCCGACGACCTGGCGCGCGCCTGCCGGCTGGCCCTGTGGCGCGGGCGGCCGCAGCGCGTGCTCAATGCCTGCGACGACACGCCGCTGAAGCTGGGCGACTACTTCGACCTTGCGGCCCGGCTCTACGGCCTGCCGCAGCTGCCGCGCATCCCGCGCGCCGAGGCCGAGCAGCGGTTCACGCCGCAGCGCCTGTCCTTTCTCTCGGAGTCGCGACGCCTGCACAACCGGCGCCTGAAGCGCGAGCTGGGCCTGCGCCTGCACCACCCGACACCCGGCACCGGACTGCTCTCGGATCGATAGCGACGCGGTCTTGCGCCGGGGCGCGAAAGAGCCTGTCGGCAACGCATGTTCTTGCGCCTCCTGACAATGGGTTCAACCTGAATCAGCGGTCAACTGCCGGATTCAGGTTCAACGAGGAACATGCCATGACGACCCATGCGGCTGCCGCGCCGGCGGCAAACACTCCGGTTTCCACGCGCGCCGAGCGCCTGCGCGCGGCGATCGACCGTGCGGTGGCCTTCGCGCCGCGCTTTCTGGACGGCCCGGCGAGCGCCGACGAGATGGCGCACACCATGGTCCAGGCGGTGCGCGACTGCGCCGAGCAGGAGCGCGCCGCAGGCGGCGGCGAAGCGGACAGTGCCGAGACCCTGCAACTGCAGGAAGCCCTGTCGGAGCTCATGGGCTGCGGCTCGGGCTACCTGGCCGGCCGCTGCGACGGCGCCTGCGTCGCGCGCACCATGCGCCGGATGGTGCGCGAGTTCGGCGCGCATTGACGCCACCGTCCGGTTCGCCCGGACGCATGTGGTGCCGGCTGCGGCAGCGGCCCCGATGCGCGATCGTGGTTGTGGTCTGCCGCCGAGCTGCCTACACTGTGCCGGATGCAGATCGATCGGCCCCGTGAAGACGCCCCTCGCATGACCACTCCGGCCCGCGCCCAGGTGCAGATCCTGGGGCGCGCCGCGCGGGAGGCCCGCCCATGAAGTCCCGGGTCTGGCCCGGCGTGCTGGGCGTGCTCGTGGTGCTCGCGATCGCGGCACTCGCCTGGTGGTGGTCCAGCCAGCAGGAAGACCAGATCGTCACCACGGTGCCGCCGTCGATATCGGCGCCCGCTGCTCCGGCGTCCGAAACAGCGCCGGCGGACGCGAATGCGGATGCGGCGGATGAAGCGGCCGGGCCCGAAGAGCCGGTCGTCGAATTCCCGGTGCCCGAACCCGAGGACGCCGAGCCGCTGGAGCCCACCGGCATCGCGGGCGCGCTGGGCGACTGGCTGGGCGCCCGGCAGGCCGACACCTTCCTGCAGACCGGCGACTTCGCGCGCCGCTTCGTCGCCACGGTGGACAACCTCGGGCGCTCGCACGCGCCGCCTTCGATCTGGCCGGTGAATCCGGCCGAGGGCCGGTTCACGGTCGAGACGCGGGGCGAAGAGACGGTCATCGCGGGCAGCAACGCCGATCGCTACACGCCGCTGGTGACGCTGGCCGAGGCGGTCGACGTGTCGCGGGCGGTCGATCTCTATGTCCGCATGTACCCGCTGCTGCAGGCTGCCTACGAAGACCTGGGCTTTCCCAAGGCCCATTTCAACGACCGCCTGATCCGGGTCATCGACCTGCTGCTGGCCAGCCCCGAGCCCGAGGCCCCCATCCCCGTGCAGTTGACCGAGGTCAAGGGCCCGCAGCGCTCGCTGCGGCCCTGGGTGCGCTACGAGTTCGCCGATCCGGCGCTGGAGGACCTGAGCGCCGGCCAGAAGATCATGGTGCGCGTCGGCGCCGACAACCAGCGCCGCCTCAAGGCCCGGCTGGCGGCGCTGCGCCAGGCGCTGGTGGCGCGCGGCGCGCCGCGCGCCGAGTAGGCCGCGGCCGGCGCCGGGGCCTGTTCAGCGCTGGCGCTCCAGCTCTACGTAGCCGGCCGGCGGCGCGGCGTAGGGCGCGCTGGTGCTGAAGGCCTGGCTCGGATCGCTGGTGCTCTGGAACACGCGATCCCCGCCGTGGATGCTCGACTGCACGGTGCTGCCGCCGACGCCCGAGTAGCTGTTGTATTCACCGATGGCTTCCAGGCTGCGACGGTGCATGCGGTCCGAGGTGGCGCTGTTGCTGGCGGCAATCGAGCCGTAGATGTCGGCCACCTCCTGGTTGGTGCGCATGCGGATGGCGTGGCGATCGGCCATGCCGCGCGCGTTGATCATCGCCATCTGCCGCTGGTGCCACTGGTCGATCAGCTGGCGCTGCTGCGAGAAGAAGCGGTCCATATTGCGTTTCGAGCGCTGCTGGAACCGGGTCAGCCACTGCGGATCGGCCTTGCTGGTGGCCAGGATGCGGCTGCCGATGGCCGGGTCGAGCCGGCCATCCGGCGCGCGCTGGGCCGCGATGCTGGGCACGTTCGAGACCACATTGCCCTGCATGCGGAAGGTGTTCATCGAGGCCGACAGGATTTCGCGCATCTCGATGCCCTCCGCGTCGCGATAGGCCACCAGGATGCGGCCGGCTTCGGTCTCGGGCGGTGGCTGCACCGTCGGTTGGGCTCCGGCGGCCGCCAGCTCGGCCTGGTGCTGCGCCGTCGTGTCCTCGTAGTCGAGGATGCGTGCATCCGCGTGCAGCTGCCCGGCGGTGGCCTGCAGCAGCTCGCGCAGCGTGCGGAACGGCGCC
>CAYRHV010000098.1:0-7982 GCA_964424045.1 uncultured Ottowia sp.
GCCAGCTTCATCCAGGCCTTCAGCAAGATCGGCCTGGTGCCCGACAGCGGCGGCACCTGGCTGCTGCCGCAGCGCATCGGCCTGGCGCGCGCCATGGCGCTGTGCATGACCGGCGACAAGCTGTCGGCGGCCGATGCCAAGGCCATGGGCATGATCTGGGACGTGGCCGACGACGCCCTGGCCGCCGCCCGGGCCATGGCCGAGCGGCTGGCGGCGATGCCGACGCAGGCGCTGGTCGCCACGCGCCACCTGCTGCGCGGCGCCCACACGCACAGCCTGGATGAGCAGCTGGACGTCGAGCGCGACGTGCAGTCGCGCCTGGGCTTCACGCACGACTACATCGAGGGCGTGACGGCCTTCCTGCAGAAGCGCGCGCCCGAGTTTCGCGGCGAATGAAGATGGGCGACGACGCCGCTGCCGCCCATGCGCTAGCGCGCCGCGTCGGCGCCGCCATGTTCGCTGCCGACCGCGCCTCGCGCGAGACCATGGGCATGGAGCTGGTGTCCTGCGAGCCGGGCCGCGCCGTGATGCGCATGGCGGTGCGGCCCGAGCACCTGAACGGCCACCAGATCTGCCACGGCGGCTTCATCTTCACGCTGGCGGATTCGACCTTTGCCTTTGCCTGCAACAGCCGCAACCACAACACCGTGGCCGCGGGCTGCAGCATCGAGTTCCTGCGGCCGGCGCGCGAGGGCGACGTGCTGACCTGCGAGGGCATCGAGCAGGTGCAAGGCGGACGCCACGGCATCTACGACATGCACGTGCGCAACCAGCATGGCGAGGCGGTGGCACTGTTTCGCGGCAAGAGCGCGCAGATTCGCGGCCACGTGATCGACCCGGAGATGGCAGAACAGGAGACCCGCGCATGAGCACCAACGGCACGACCTTTGCGCTGGAACCGATCGAGAAGGCCAGCATCGACGAGCTGCGCGCGCTGCAGCTCAAGCGCCTGAAGGCGACGCTGGCGCACGTCTATGCCCATGCGCCGGTCTACAAGACCAAGTTCGACGCTGCCGGCGTGCACCCCGACGACTGCCGCACGCTGGAAGACCTGCGCAAGTTCCCATTCACCACCAAGCACGATCTGCGCGACCACTATCCGTTCGGCATGTTTGCCGTGCCGCGCGAGCAGGTGGTGCGCATCCACGCCTCCAGCGGCACCACCGGCAAGCCGACGGTGGTCGGCTACACGCGCAAGGACATCGACACCTGGTCCGACGTGGTGGCGCGCTCGCTGCGCGCCAGCGGCGCGCGGCCGGGCGACATCATCCACCAGAGCTATGGCTACGGCCTGTTCACCGGCGGCCTGGGCGCGCACTACGGGGCCGAGCGGCTGGGCCTGACGGTGGTGCCGTTCGGCGGCGGCCAGACCGAGCGGCAGATCCAGCTCATCCGCGATTTCCGGCCCGACCTCATCACCGTCACGCCCAGCTACATGCTGGCGATTGCCGAGCACGTCGAGCAGATGGGGCTGGACCCGCGCGAGCTGTCGCTGCGCATCGGCGTCTTCGGCGCCGAGCCCTGGACCAACGAGATGCGCCACGCGATCGAGGCGCGCATGGGGATCGACGCGGTCGACATCTATGGCCTGTCGGAGGTGATCGGCCCGGGCGTGGCCAACGAGTGCATCGAGACCAAGGACGGGCCGACCATCTGGGAGGACCACTTCTATCCCGAGATCATCGACCCCGAGACCGGCGAGGTGCTGCCCGACGGCGAGGAGGGCGAGCTGGTGTTCACCAGCCTGACGAAAGAGGCGCTGCCGATCATCCGCTACCGCACGCGCGACCTGACGCGCCTGCTGCCGGGCACGGCGCGCACCATGCGCCGCATGCAGAAGATCACCGGCCGCACCGACGACATGATGATCGTGCGCGGCGTGAACGTGTTTCCGACCCAGATCGAGGAGCTGATCCTCAAGCGCCCCGAGCTGTCGCCGCATTACCAGTGCGTGCTCACGCGCGCGGGAGCGATGGACAGCCTCAAGGTCATGGTCGAGGTGGCGCCGGGGCTGGACCCGCTGAACGTCGATGCGCGGGCCGCCGGCGTGATGCTGCAGCACGAGATCAAGATCTACGTCGGCAGCAGCGTCGAGGTCGAGCTCAAGCCCGAAGGCGGCATCGAGCGCAGTGTCGGCAAGGCGCGGCGCGTGATCGATCTGCGCAAGAAATGACGCTCCCCCTGAGGCGCTGACGCGCCTTCCCCCGGAGGGGGACGCACCCTGTGCCCAGGGGGACCCTGGTCACGGGTGCACTGGGATGGCCTGCTCCGCGGCCTTCGGAATCGTGTTGCTTCATGCCATGCGGGTGGCGCGCAGCGCTGTGGCCCTGCGTCAGCAGGACGCGCACGGGCAGGTATTGCAGCGAGGGTGCATGCCAGATCTCGACCGTGATCGGGCTACCCGGCTTGTCCAGGGGGCGCGGCCGCAGGTACCAGGCACGCACGGCACCCAGGCACGGCAGCTGTCCAGGCGCGCGCCACGCCGGCGCTGGCGCACCTGCTCCTCGTAAACCTCGGGCGCCAGGTCGCGTGGGCCGGCGCGCTTCAGCGACCCGGCCACGACGAGGCGCTGCCGGGCTCCTTGCGAGGTGCCAGTCGCCAGGTGGTGCCGGGCACGGGCAGGGTGAGCGGCAGGCGCAGCAGGCGCTGGTCGCGTGCCACCAGCGCCGTGACCTCTCGCGCCGGCCCGGCGTAGAGCGGAATGTCGTCGAGCCGCTGCAGGCGCCAGGCCGACGGTGCGGCGGCGCTCTTCTGGCGCCTGGGCTCGGCCGGCGGAACCTCGAGGCCCAGCCACTCGTCGCCGGCCGCCAGGCCGGCCAGGGCGGCCGGACCGCCGTCCAGCACCACCTTGATCCGGATGCCCTGCGTCTCGTCCACGCGCAGGCCCAGCGCCTGCGCCAGCGGCGAGGGATCCTGCGCCACCTCGACGCCGTGCGCGGTCAGCAGCGACTCCAGCGGCAGCTCCTGCGTGCCGTGCACCCAGGCCGCCAGCTCGGGCTCGAACGAGCGCCCGCCGAGCTCGGCCAGCACGGCCGCGACGTCGTCCTCGGTCAGGGGGCCGGCGCTGCAGCGCGTCCACAGGGCGCGCATCACGTCGTCCAGCGTGGTCTGGCCCTCGCTGCGCAGGGACAGGTCCAGGCACAGCGCCACCAGCGCCCCCTTGGCGTAGTAGCTGATGGTGCTGTTGGGCGTGTTGGCGTCGGGCCGGTAGAAGCGCACCCAGGCGTCGAAGCTGGCCTGGGCCACCGACTGCAGGTGGCGCCCCGGCGCCTGCAGCACCTGGTTGGTGGTGCGGGTCAGCAGCTTGAGGTAGGCGGCGTCGTCGAGCAGCTCGGCGCGGCGCAGCAGCAGGTCGTCGTAATAGCTGGTGAAGCCCTCGAAGAACCAGAGCAGGCGGGTGTAGTTCTCGCGCGTGTAGTCGTAGGGGGCGAACTCGGCCGGCTTCAGGCGCTTGACGTTCCAGGCGTGGAAATACTCGTGGCTGATCAGGCCGAGCAGGGTGACGTAGCCGTCGCCCACCGCTGCCGCCGAGTCGGGCGCGCCCAGGCGCGGCAGGTCGGCGCGCCTGCAGATCAGCGCCGTGCTGGCGCGGTGCTCCAGGCCGCCGTAGCCGTCGCCGACGGCGTTGAGCAGGAACAGGTAGCGGTCGAACGGCGGCGCGTCATCGCCGTGCCAGAGCCGGATGGCGGCGCTGCAGATGCGCTCGGCGTCGCGCAGCAGGCGCGCGCCGTCGAAGGACGCCGGTGCCCCGGCGACGACGAAGCGGTGCGCCACGCCGCCGGCTTCGAACTCGCCGCTCCAGAACGCGCCCATCTCCACCGGGTGGTCGACCAGCTCGTCGTAGTCGGCGGCCCGGTAGTCGCCAAAGCCGTTGGCGTCGACGCGCACCGGCGCCATCGCGGTGGCCAGCTGCCAGCCGGGTGCTTCGCGCGGCCGGCGCACGCTCAGGGCATGCGGGTCGGCCTCCTGGCCGTGCACGCGCAGCAGCAGGCTGGTGCCGTTGAAGAAGCCACGCTGGCTGTCGAGCCAGGCGGTGCGCACCGAGTCGTCGAAGGCATGCACCTCGTAGCGCAGCACCAGCGGGCGGCGCGGGTTGGCGCGGATGGCCCAGCTGCACTTGTCGAGCTGCTCCACCTCGCAGGCCACGCTGCCCTGGGTGGCGCCGAGCTGGTTCAGGTGGCGCGCGAATTCGCGCACCAGGTAGCTGCCCGGGATCCAGACCGGCAGCGACACCAGCTGCCGGGCCGCGGGGCGTGCGATGGTGAGTTCGACCGTGAAGCGGTGCGCGCGCAGGCTGGCGGCGGCAACGCGGTAGTGGACGGGGGCAATTCTGGGCATCGGCAGGCGACGGCGTTCAGGCTGGCTCAGGGCGCGAGCATCTGCTCGATCTGCTGTGCGTTGATGGCGCCCGGCACGCGGTGCCCGCTGGCGAACACCAGCGTCGGCGTACCGGTGATGTTGTGCTTGCGCGCGAACGCCAGGTTGGCGTCCAGCGCCGCCGTGTCGCAGGCGGCGTCGTCCGGCGGCGCCACGTCGCGCAGCATCCAGTCGTCCCAGGCCTTGATCCGGTCCGCGCTGCACCAGATGCGGCGGGACTTCTCGGTCGAGTCACGCCCCAGGATCGGGATCAGGAAGGTGTGGATGGTGATGTTGTCGATCTGCGCCAGGTCGTGCTCGAAGCGCTTGCAGTAGGGGCAGTTGGGATCCTCGAACACGGCCAGCTGGCGCTTGCCGTCGCCGCGCACGATGGTGAAGGCGTGCTCGAGCTGCAGGTCGGCGAAATCGATCGCGGTCAGCTGGTCGATGCGCTCCTCGGTCAGGTTGCGGCGCTCGCGCGTGTCGAGCAGGGTGCCCTGGATCAGGAAGTTGCCCTCGGCGTCGGAATACAGCAGCTCGGTGCCGATGCGCACCTCGTAGAGGCCGGGCATGGGGGTGGCGCTGACCTCGTCGATCTGCGTCAGCGCCGGCACGCGTTCGGCCAGGTTCTTGCGGATCGCGGCTTCGCCGCCGCCGGCCCCGGACGCCTGATCGCAGCCCAGGATCGACAGGGCCAGCAGCAGGAGCGCGAGGACGCGGGACAACAGGGATGGCATGGGCATGGACGGGCTTCGGGTGATGAATGGACGGGCGGCTGCTGGCGCCCGGGAACGCGTCGTGAGGCTCACGCGGCGCCCATGGCCAGGCGGGCAATGCGCGACTTGATCGGCCCGCTGCGGTCGAACAGCGTCATGCCCCAGTTGCGCAGCGCGCCGGCCAGCGGTGCCGGATGACTGAACAGCAGCTGCAGCTGGTCGGTGGCCAGTTTCATGCGCTGCCAGTCGCCACGCCGCGCGCGCTCGTAGCGCCGCAGCAGGCGCAGGTCGGACAGCGGCCGCCAGCGCTCGCGTGCGGCCAGCACGCGCGCCAGCTCGGCGGCGTCGCCCAGGCCGGTGTTCAGGCCCTGGCCGGCCAGTGGGTGCATGGCGTGCGCGGCGTCGCCCGCCAGCGCGAAGCTCGCGCCCGGGCGTCCCGGCAGGGCCCCGACCCAGCGCTGCGCCTGCGCCAGCATCAGGGGCCAGCTGGTGCGTGCGCCCTGCACCTGCAGCGCTCCCAGGGCGCCGCCGCTGGCCTGATGCAGCGCGGCCGCCAGCGTGGCGTCGTCCCAGGCGGTGATCTCGGCCAGGCGCTCGCTGCGCACCGACCACACCACGGCAACCTCGTGACCGGCCGGTCCGCCCAGCGGCAGGAAGGCGAGGATCTCGCCCTCGGCGTTGAACCACTGGCGCGCCACCTGCCCGTGCCCGCGCTCGCACTCCAGGCGTGTGGCGACGGCCTGCTGCGGATAGCGGATGGCCTGCCACTCGACACCCAGTTCGGCGCGCGTTGCGCTGGCGCGGCCTTCACACACGACGGTCAGGGGCGCAGGCACCGGCTCGGCCATGACCTCGATCGCGCCCTGGTAGCGCACCGCCTCGGCCAGCTGTGCTTCCAGCGCCGGCACGTCGACGATCCAGTTCAGCGCCGGCACGTGCTGGCGCGCGGCGCTGAAGTGCACCGAGCCGTGGCGGTCGGCATGCACTTCCATTTCCAGCACCGGGGTCGTCGCCGTGCTCGCTGGCCAGCCGCGCACGCTCTCCAGCAGGGCCTGGTTGACGGGGCTGACCGCGTAGGCGCGCACGTCGGCCGCAGCGCCTGCGCGCGGCGGCGGTTCCACCAGGGCCACGCGCAGGCGCTCGCGCGCCAGCAGCAGCGCCAGCGTGCGCCCGACGATGCCGGCGCCGCGGATGCAGAGGTCATGTTCGACGGCCATGCAGGCATTGTAGGAGGGGCTGCCGGTGCATTGGCGCGCTGCGTCGCCGGCCGGGATGCCGACACAATAGGGCCTCGTCCGTCATCACCTGACGCGCTTCAGTTTGCTTCCGATCCCCATGTCAATCAGCGAATCCAATGGGCCGGCCCGCGTGGCACGGCTGTTCGTCTACCCGGTCAAGTCCTGCGCCGGGGTGGAGCTGGACGCGGCCCTGCTGGCCGAGACCGGCCTGGAGCTGGACCGCGCCTGGATGGTGGTCGACGCCCAGGGTCGCTTCCTGACCCAGCGCGAGTGGCCGCGCCTGGCGCTGGTGCAGCCGCGCATCCGATCGCAGGTGGTGGAGCTGCGCGCGCCCGGCATGCTGGCGCTGCAGCTGGCGATCGACCAGGCCGAGGGCCCGCTGCGCGTGCGCGTCTGGAAGGACGAGCTCGAGGCCTGGGACATGGGCGATCTGGCGGGGCAGTGGTTCAGCGACTTCCTCGGCCAGCCGGGGTTGCGCGTGGCGCGCTTCGACCCCGAGGTGCGGCGCCTGTCCGACCTGGCCTGGACCGGCGGCGTCGAGGCCGTGAACCAGTTCGTCGACGGCTATCCACTGCTGGTCATCAGCGCGGCGGCGCTGGACGGCCTGAACACGCGCCTGCAGGCGGCCGGCCACGGCCCGATCGGCATCGAGCGCCTGCGCCCGAACCTGGTGCTGTCGGGCGTCGAGGCGCACGCCGAGGACCGGCTGGCCGAGCTGTGCATCGCCACGCGGGACGGCGCGGTGCGGCTGCGGCCGGTCAAGCCCTGTGCGCGTTGCCCGATCCCGAACATCGACCCGCAGACGGCGCATCGCAGCCCGGAAGTGCTGCAGACGCTGCGCGGCTATCGCGCCGATGCGCGGGTCGACGGCAAGCCCAGCTTCGGCATGAATGCCATCATCCTGGACGGCGTTGGCCACACCTTGCGCGTGGGTGATGGCGTCGGCTGGTCGGCCGACGCGGCCTGAGCGGGAGCGCGCCATGGGTCTGCGTGTCTTTTCCCACACCTGCTCCAACACCGAGATCGTCTGCGCGCTTGGCTGCGCCGAGATGCTGGTCGGGGTCGATGCCGATTCCGACTTTCCGCCCGAGGTGGTGGCGCGCCTGCCGCGCGCCGGGCGCGATCTGGACCTGGACATCGACGCGGTGCAGCGCCTGGCGCCGGATCTGGTGCTGAGCTCGCTCACCGTGCCGGGACACGAGCGCGTGGTGGCAGCGCTGGAGGACGCCGGCCTGCGCGTGCTGGTGTGCGACCCGGTGTCCCTGCAGGACGTTTATCAGGACATCCGCCGCGTTGCCGCCGCACTCGGCGTGGCGGCGCGCGGCGACGCGCTGGTGGCGCAGATGGATGCCGCCATGCCGGCGCTCCCGGTTGCGGGCGAGCGCCCCGCGGTCATGGTCGAGTGGTGGCCCAAGCCCGTGATCGCGGCAGCACGCCAGTCCTGGGTCAACGACCTGATCCAGCGCGCCGGCGGCCGCAACCCCTGGGAGGTACTGGATGCCCGGAGCATGCCGCAGGAAAGCGTCGATGCCGCGGCCATGCGGCCCGACGTGGTCGTCATGAGCTGGTGCGGCGTCAAGGAAGAGAACTACCGCGCCGACGTCGTGCGCCAGCGCCCCGGCTGGGCCGAGGTGCCAGCCGTGATCCACGACCGCATCCACGCCGTGAGCGA
>CAYRHV010000099.1:0-7870 GCA_964424045.1 uncultured Ottowia sp.
TTGAACAGCTGGCGCGCGCGCTGGCGAGCCAGCTCGCGGTGCGGCAGCAGGTTGATCAGGATCATCGCAGGAACCTCCGCATGGCAAGCCCGCACGCCGTCAGGTAGGACGGCGCCTCGCGCAGCATCCGTTTCTCGTGCACACCACGACCAATCGCCATGCCCTCAAAGGGGTTGATCACCTGGCACGGGTAGGACGTGCATTCCGTGATCGCATCGGTCAAGCCATGCAGGCTCGCGCTGCCACCGGCTAGCAAGATGTAATCGATCCGGTTGTGCGGCGTGCTGGTGAAGAAGAACTTGAGCGCACGCTCGACCTCTTGCGCCAGCTGGTCGACGAACGGTGCCAGCACGGTATCAGCGTAGTCCTCGGGCAGCTCGCCGGCCCGCTTCTTGGCCTCGGCCTCCTCCAGCGTGAAACCGTACTGGCGCACCAGCATCTGCGTCAGCTGGGCACCGCCGAATGCCTGTTCGCGCTCGTAGAGCAGCTCCTCGCCACGCAGCACCTGCAGCGTCGAGGACTGACCGCCGATCTCCAGCAAGGCCACCACAGCTTCGATTACATTGCCCGGCATGCGTTCAATGACCCGGCTGGCGGCCAGGCGTGCGGCATAGGACTCGACATCCATGACCACCGGCGTCAGTCCGATGGCCTCCGCCAGGCCTTGACGATCCTCGACCTTTTCCTTGCGCGAGGCCGCGATCATCACCTCGACGTCGCCGATCGAGTTGCTGCTGGGGCCGATGATGCAGAAATCCAGGCTCACCTCGTCGAGCGAGAACGGGATGTATTGATTGGCCTCGGACTCGACCTGCACCTCCATCTCACGCTCGGACAGGCCGCTCGGTAAAATGATCTTCTTGCTGATCACGACCGAAGTCGGCAGCGCCAGAGCCACCTCTCGGGCCTTGGTGCCGCTGCGCTTGATCAAGCGACGTGCCGCCTCGACGACCTCATCGAAGTTCTCGATGTTGCCATCGCTGATCCAGTCGCGCTCGATCGGTTCGACGGCGCAACGCTCCAGCGCCAGCGCGCCGGCGCGGTCCTTCGTCAGCTCCACCAGCTTGATGCTGGATGCACTGACATCCAACCCCACCATGGGGGCCGGTTGACGATCGAACAACGAGCCCATGATTCAGACCGTACCTTGTTACTTTCTATTGCACAAGTAGAACACACTTAAGAAGTGAGCTGAATGCTACCAGCAAGCTTTGGAAACAAAAAAGGAAAACTGCACGGGATTTCGACTTCTGCGTTGTCAAAAACCGACGAATGAGTCCGAAATCGTCACCTCGGGCAACTCGATACGTGCGCAACGCTTGCGCTACACCTGTGACGGTCCCGGCCACGCGACAATTGATATTCAGCCATCAGACCCGGTCTCGAGCCGCGCGCAATGGCGCGTGTCGGGGCGTACGTGAGCACGCACCGACGTCTGCGCCCTCTCGCCCTCCCTTCTCACAGATTCATGTCTCCTGCCAAGCATCCCCGTCGATCGGCACGCTCGAAGAGTCGCCATCCGCGCTGGGCCATCCTGCTCGCCAAGACCGTCGCCTGGGCTGGCGGCCTCGCCCTGGCGCTGGTGGCCGCCGTGGCCATGGCCGCCCTGATGGCGCTGGCCATCGCCTACCCGAACCTGCCTGACGTTTCGGAACTTTCGAACTACCGGCCCAAGCTGCCGCTGCGCGTCTTCACGGCCGAAGGCCGGCTGATCGGCGAGTTCGGCGAAGAGCGCCGCAACCTGACGCCGATCAAGCAGATTCCCCAAGTGATGAAGGACGCCGTGCTGGCGGTGGAGGACGCGCGCTTCTACGAGCACGGCGGCATCGACTACCTGGGCGTGGCGCGGGCCGCGATTGCCAACCTCGGGCGCTACAAGAGCCAGGGGGCCTCGACCATCACCATGCAGGTGGCGCGCAACGTCTATCTGTCGTCGGAGAAGACCTACACGCGCAAGATCTACGAGATGCTGCTGACCTTCAAGCTCGAGCGCCTGCTGAGCAAGGACCAGATCCTCGAGATCTACATGAACCAGATCTTCCTGGGCAACCGGGCCTATGGCTTCGCCGCCGCGTCCGAAACCTATTTCGGCAAGCCGCTGAAGAAACTGTCGGTGGCCGAGGCCGCGATGCTGGCCGGCATTCCGAAGTTCCCGTCCACGGCGAACCCGATCGCCAACTTCCCGCGCGCCCGCACGCGCCAGCTCTACATCATCGACCGCATGGTCGAGAACGGCTTCATCAGCGCCGAGCAGGCCACCGAGGCCAAGGCCGAGGAGCTGCACATCCGGCCGGCGGGCGAATCCAACGGCGTGCACGCCGAATACGTGGCCGAGATGGTGCGCCAGATGGTGTTCGCCCAGTATGGGGAAGAGGCCTACAGCCGCGGGCTGAACGTCTACACCACGATCCGTGCGGTCGACCAGGAAGCCGCCTACAACGCGCTGCGCCGCGGCATCCTCGACTACGAACGGCGCCAGGTCTATCGCGGGCCGGAGAAATTCGTCGAACTGCCCAAGGAGCCGCAGCAGCAGGCCGAGGTGATCGACGACGCGCTGGCGGCCACGCCGCCCATGGGCGAGCTCAGGGCCGCCGTGGTGCTGGAAGCCAGTCCGCGCAAGATCGTCGCCGTCGGCGACAACCGTCAGGTGATCGAGATCACCGGCCGCGGCCTGCTGGCGGCGCAGTCCGGGCTGTCGCCACGCGCGGCGCCGGCAATCAAGCTGCGGCCGGGTGCCGTGATGCGGGTCGTCGAGGTCAAGGCGGGCGAGTGGGAAGCCGCCCAGCTGCCCGAGGTCGAGGGCGCGCTGGTCGCGCTCGATCCGCGCAACGGCGCCGTCAAGGCGCTGGTGGGCGGCTTCGACTTCGGCAAGAACAAGTTCAACCACGTCACCCAGGCCTGGCGCCAGCCGGGCTCCAGCTTCAAGCCCTTCATCTATTCGGCGGCGCTGGAACAGGGCTTCTCGCCACTCACCATCGTCAACGATACGCCGCTGTTCTTCGACAGCAGCGTCACTGGCGGCCAGCCCTGGGAGCCGAAGAACTACGAAGGCGGCTTCGAGGGTCCAATGACGCTCAAGCGCGGCTTGGCGCGCTCGCGCAACATGATCTCGATCCGCGTGCTGCAGGCCATCACGCCGCAATACGCGCAGGACTGGGTGGCCCGCTTCGGCTTCGACGCGCACCGGCATCCGCCCTACCTGACGATGGCGCTGGGCGCTGGCTCGGTGACGCCGATGCAGCTGGCGGCCGGCTTCGGCGTCTTCGCCAATGGTGGCTATGCGGTCAACCCCTACCTGGTCACGCGCGTGGCCGACCAGTCGGGCAAGGTGCTGGTCGAGACGCCGCCCGTCGCACCCACGGGCACGACCCGCGCCATCAGCGCGCGCAACGCCTTCATCATGAACACCATGCTGCAGGAAGTGGCCCGCAGCGGCACGGCGGCCAAGGCCCAGGCCACGCTCAAGCGCCCGGACCTGGGCGGCAAGACCGGCACCACCAACGACTCGATGGACGCCTGGTTCACCGGCTATCAGCCGACGCTGGCGGCCTCGGTCTGGATCGGCTACGACCAGCCGCGCAACCTCGGCAGCCGCGAGACCGGCGGCGGCCTGGCCCTGCCGATCTGGATCAGCTACATGCAGACCGCCCTCAAGGACGTGCCGGTGGCCAAGCCGGTTCCGCCAGCCGGCGTGACCCGCCTGGAAAACGAGTGGGTCTATGACGAGTACGCGCGCGGCGAAGGCATCCGCAACCTCGATGGCGCCGGCCTCGAGCCCGACCTGGACGAGGAAATGAACGGCCTCGGCGGCTTCTTCGCGCCCGCGCCATCCAGCGAGCGCAGCCGCATCCTGGACCTGTTCCGGGACTGATCATGATCGGCGACCAGGTACGATCGCCGCGCTTTCGTACCCGCTCGACAAGGCCGGCGCGCTGCGACGCCGCCATTACAATTTTCGCCATGCCCCCGCGTGAGCCCGAACTGGCACCGACCCGGCCTGCCCGACCGGGTCGGGCAGCGCGCCACGCCGGCCTGGCGTTGGTGGTCGGCCTGCTGCTGGCGGCCTGCGGCCAGAAAGGCCCGCTCTACCTCCCAGACACTCCCGCCGCGCGTCAGCGCACCACCCTCCCGCAAACCGTGTGGGGCAGCTCCAGCGCCGCGCGCGCGCCAGCCGACGCCGCGGCGCCGCCGGAGGTGCCACCGCGACCCGAATTGCCCCAACCAGCCGACCTCGAATGAATGTCCCGCCCGCCGCCCCAGCCGAGCCGACCCTGCCCGGCGCGCCGTTCCTGCACCGGCAGGATGGCGAGCTGCTGCTCGAAGAGGTGTCGCTCGATGCACTCGCCGATGCGCACGGCACACCCCTGTTCGTGTATTCCCGCGCTGCCATCCTGGCGGCGCTGGCAGCCTACCAACGCGGCCTGGCCGGGCGCGAGGCACTGATCTGCTATGCCGTCAAGGCCAACTCCTCGCTCGCGCTTCTCAGGCTGCTGGGCGAGGCCGGCTGCGGCTTCGACATCGTCTCGGGCGGCGAGCTCGAGCGCGTGCTGGCCGCAGGCGGCGACCCCAGCCGGATCGTGTTCTCCGGCATCGGCAAGACGCCCGCCGAGATGCAGTGCGCGCTGGAGGCCGGCATCCGCTGCTTCAACGTCGAAAGCCTGGCCGAGCTCGACCAGCTCGACCAGGTGGCCCGTGCCTGCGGCCGCGTGGCGCCCGTCAGCATCCGCGTCAACCCCGACGTCGACGCGCGCACCCATCCCTACATCTCGACTGGCCTGACCAGCAGCAAGTTCGGCATCGCCCACGACCAGGCGCTGCAGGCCTATCGCCACGCAGCCCGCCTGCCGGGACTGCGCGTGACCGGCATCGACTGCCACATCGGCTCGCAGATCATCCAGCTGGCGCCCTATCTCGAAGCCATGGATCGGCTGCTGGAATTGGTCGAGGCGATCGAGACCGCCGGCATCGCCATCGCGCACATCGATTTCGGCGGCGGCCTGGGCATCGACTACCACGGCGAGACGCCACCCGCCGCCGACACCCTCTGGACGGCCCTGCTGGCGCGCCTGGACGCGCGCGGCCACGGCCATCGGGCCCTGGTGCTCGAACCCGGCCGCTCGCTGGTCGGCAATGCCGGCGTCTGCCTGACCGAGGTGCTGTATCTGAAGCCCGGCGCGCAGAAGAATTTCTGCATCGTCGACGCCGCCATGAACGACCTGCCCCGGCCGGCCCTCTACGAGGCCTGGCATGGCATCGTGCCGCTGCGCACACCCCAGCCCGGCGCGGCGGCGCTGACCTGCGACGTGGTGGGCCCGGTGTGCGAGAGTGGCGACTGGCTGGGCCGTGACCGCGAGCTCGCCGTGCAGGCCGGTGACCGCCTGGCCGTCCTCTCCGCCGGCGCCTACTGCATGAGCATGGCCAGCAACTACAACAGCCGTCCGCGTGCCGCCGAAGTGCTGGTCGACGGCCACCAGGCGCGCCTGATCCGGCGCCGCGAACAGACATCGGAGCTGTGGCGCGACGAGCTGCCCTGAGCCGGCTCACGCCGCTGGACACACGCCCCGGTGGCATGCGGGCATCCGCGCCATGCGGTCGCGGGCACCCTTCCCGGGGCACAATGCAGCCATGGATACCCTGACGCACGAGATCGCTGCCACCGCGGCACGACTGGTGGTGGAGGAAGGCCTGGACTACGGCAGCGCCAAGCGCCGTGCCCAGAAGATGCTGGGCCTGCCAGCGCGCACCGCCCTGCCGGACAACGAGCAGTTGGAAGAGCAGGTGCGGGCCTACATCGGGCTGTTTCACGCCGAAACGCAGCCGCAGGAGCTGGCGGCGCTGCGCCGCCTGGCGCTGTCCTGGATGGAGCGCCTGGCCGAGTTTCGTCCGCACCTGTGCGGCGCGGTCTGGAACGGCACCGCGACGCGGCGCTCCGACATCCACCTGGACCTGTTCTGCGATGACCCGAAATCGCCGGAAATCACCCTGCTCAACCTGGGCCTGCGCTACGACACCCGGACGCACCGCAGCTGGCGCGGCAGCACGGTGGACGTGCTCAGCTTCAGCGCCGCCTCGCCCGAACTGGGGGAAGCGATCGGAATCCACCTCATGATCCACGACCACGACGACCTGCGCGGCGCGCTGAAATCCGGTGCCGGCGGCCAGGCCCCGCGCGGCGATCGCCAGGCCCTGTTGCAGCGCCAGCAGCTGGAGGCCTCGGCATGACGACGCCTCAGCCGCTCGATCCAGCACCGACTGAAATGCCCGGCCAGCCCGCACGCCGCGGCTGGCTGCTGGCCGCTGCCGGCGTCGTGGCGGTTGCCGCCGGCGCCGCGGTCGGCTGGCGGCGCTTCAGCCTGAAAGAGGCCAGCGACTCGGACGATCTGTGGGACCTGAGCTTTCCGACCCCGGACGGCGGGACGCTGGCGCTGGCGAACCTGAAGGGGCGTCCGCTGCTGATCAATTTCTGGGCCACCTGGTGCCCCCCCTGCGTCGAAGAGCTGCCGTTGCTGAGCCGCACCTACACCGAAAAGAAGGATCAGGGCTGGCAGATCATCGGCATCGCCATCGACCAGCCGGATCCGGTGCGCAGCTTTCTGGAGCGCATGCCGCTGAGCTTTCCGGTGGCTCTGGCCGACATGTCGGCCGTCGGCCTGACCAAGCAGCTCGGCAACGCCGCCGGCGGCCTGCCATTCACGGTGATATTTGATGCGAACGGCACGCTACGACAGCGAAAATTGGGTCAATTGAAGCCATCCGACCTGGAATCCTGGCTTCGCTGAGCGACCGATCTGAACCTCTAAATCGGGCATCAAACCCACATGAAGGCATTGAAACCCGATAAGATGCCGCAAGTTCAGGACAAAATACCCATCTTCCGTCATGGATCTGCGCAAACTCAAAACCCTGGTCGATCTGGTCTCCGGATCGAACATCTCGGAACTCGAGATCACCGAGGCCGAAGGCAAGGTTCGTATCGTCAAGGCCGTTGCGGCGCCTGCCTCGCCGGCCATGGTGATGGCCCCGGCCGCCGCGCCCGCGGCGGCGGCCGCTCCGGTCCCGGCAGGCGCACCCGCCGCTGATGCGGCGGCACCGGCTGCTGCCGCCACCGCGGAAGCAGCACCGGAAACCGGCTTCGTCATCAAGTCGCCGATGGTCGGCACGTTCTATCGTGCTGCCAGCCCGGGCGCCAAGCCCTTCGTCGAACTGGGCCAGAAAGTGGCCGAAGGCGACCCGGTGTGCATCATCGAAGCCATGAAGATCCTCAACGAGATCGAGGCCGAAGTGGCCGGCACCGTGACGCAGGTCCTGTGCGAGAACGGCCAGGCGGTGGAGTTCGGTCAACCGCTGTTCGTGATCGAGTGAATCCGCCGCGGGACAGCGGATGTTCCAGCACAGACGGCCCGTCGGGCACGCAGCCACACACATGGGGCCGGCACTGCCAGATGCCGGCTCCGGCGCGAGGTCATGGGCAATGAGCCAAGAGGTCACGCATGTTTAAGAAAATCCTGGTCGCCAACCGGGGCGAGATTGCGCTGCGCATCCAGCGCGCCTGCCGCGAGCTGGGCGTCAAGGCCGTGATGGTCTATTCCGAGGCCGACAAGGACGCCAAATACGTGCGCCTGGCCGACGAGTCGGTCTGCATCGGTCCGGCGTCTTCCGCGCAGAGCTACCTCAACATGCCGGCCATCATCTCGGCCGCCGAGGTGACGGACGCCGAGGCCATCCATCCGGGCTACGGCTTCCTGGCCGAAAACGCCGACTTTGCCGAGCGGGTCGAACAAAGCGGCTTCCAGTTCATCGGCCCGACGTCACAGTCGATCCGCATCATGGGCGACAAGGTGTCGGCCAAGCAGGCCATGATCAAGGCCGG
>CAYRHV010000100.1:0-7675 GCA_964424045.1 uncultured Ottowia sp.
CGCCGCCTCGAAGCCCTTCATGTTGGGCGTCAGCACCGAATAGCGCACGCCCGGCTGACGCTGCATGCCGCTCA
This sequence comes from uncultured Ottowia sp., assembly GCA_964424045.1. Taxonomy (GTDB): domain Bacteria; phylum Pseudomonadota; class Gammaproteobacteria; order Burkholderiales; family Burkholderiaceae_C; genus Ottowia. The sequence continues at coordinate 75 of CAYRHV010000100.1, forward strand.
TGACCTCGTGGTTGTCGGCCATCTGCGGCACCCACTTCGGGCTGACGTAGCTGGTGACCTCGATCTCCTTCAGGCCGGCGGCCTGCAGGCGCTGCACCAGCTCGATCTTGGCCGCAGCCGGCACCGGCTGCTTCTCGTTCTGCAGCCCGTCACGCGGGCCGACGTCGATGATGCGGACTTGGGTGGGCAGGGACATGGGATTGACTCGACAGGACGACGGGACTCAGTGTAAGACGGTCCGAAAAGGAGTGCTTCGGGGGCCGGACGTCCGTATCCGGGCGACCTGCCCTCCCGCCAGGCCTTATTGCCCGGACCGCAGCTTGCCCAGCTCCTGCTCGGCCACGTCGACGCGCACCGTCCCCAGCGCCACCAGGCGCTGGGCCACCAGGGCGATCTCGTCGCCGACGGCGCCGGCCATCATGGCGACGTTTTGCGAATGCAGGCCCATGTGGCCCTTTTGAACCCCTTCGGTGGCCAGCACCTTGAGAGCGGCGAAGTTCTGTGCCAGTCCGACCGCGGCGATCACCCGGGCCAGCTGCTCCGCCGACTCGATGCCCATGATCTCCAGGCAGGCACGCGCCATCGGGTGCAACTTCGTGGCGCCACCGATCAGGCCAACGGCCATCGGCATCTCCAGCGAGCCGGCCAGGTCGCCCTCGGCCGTGCGTTCCCAGCGCGTCAGGCTGCTGTAGTGCCCGGAGCGGGCGGCGTAGGCATGGGCGCCGGCCTCGATGGCCCGCGTGTCGTTGCCGGTTGCCATGACCACCGCCGCGACGCCGTTCATGATGCCCTTGTTGTGCGTGGCGGCGCGGTACGGGTCGGTGGCTGCAAATTCGTAGGCGCGCAGCATGCCGTCGCGCACCGCGGCGCCGCCGATGACGTCCAGCTTCCAGACGCAGCGCGCGCGCGCCAGGCGGCGGTCGGCCAGGTTCGACAGGATGCGCAGGTAGACCCGGCCGCCGGTCCACTGCTCGATCTGCGGCGCCAGCTTCTCGGCCATGGTGTTGACGGCGTTCGCACCCATGGCGTCGCGCGTGTCGACGATCAGGTGCGTGACCACCATCGGGCCGCTGGGCGCGTCGAGAATGCGCACTTCCAGGTCGCGAAAGCCGCCGCCGAACTTCACCAGCACCGGATCGCAGGCATCGCAGGTGGCCCGGATGTCATCGACATGCTCGAGGATCGCCAGCCGTGCGTTCCAGGGATCGGGCACGTCCACCAGCTGGACCTGCGCGATCATGCAGGTGCCGGACATCGACGTGATGAAGCCGCCGCTGTCGTAGCACTGGCGGGCCGCGTTGCAGACGGCAGCGACCACCGACGACTCCTCGGTCGCCATCGGCACCAGATAGTCCCGGCCATCGATCAGCAGGTTGGTTGCCACGCCCAGCGGGATCGGCATGGTGCCGACGGCGTTCTCGATCAGCTGGTCTGCGACGGCGGCCGCCAGGTTTCCGGTATCGGCAAACAGCGCCTTGAGCTCTGCCGTCTCGCGACCGGCGAAGGCCAGGGTGCGGTCGACGCGATCGGCCACGGACAGCTTGTGAAAGCCGGAAATGCGGGAGCTTCTCTGGGTCATGGGATGGTTCTCTCCAACGGCGTGGGGCTCACTGGCTCATCAGGCTGGGCAGCCAGGTCACCATGGGCGGGTAGGCGACACACAGGACCAGGCCCAGCACCTGCAGCCCCATGAAGGGCAGCACGCCCCGGTAGACCGGGCCCATGCCCATGCCGGCCGGCAGGGTGGCCTTGATGTAGAACAGCGAATAACCGAACGGTGGGCTGATGTAACCGACCTGCAGCGCGATGGCAAACAGCACGCCGTACCAGATCTCGTCGAACCCCAGAGTGCGCACGATCGGCAGAAACACCGGCACCGTCAGCAGGATGATGCCGATCTCGTCCAGGCAGGTGCCCAGGAAGATCAGGATCAGCATCATCATGAACAGCACCATGTACGGGGTGAGCTGCAGGTCGTTGATCAGGCCCATCAGCGTGTCGGCACCGCCCAGGCCGGTGAAGATGGCGACGTAGGCCTTGGCGCCGATGGTGATCCACAGGATCATCGAGGTTGCCTTGAGCGTCTGCACCCCCGCCTCGGCCAGGTTGGCCCAGCTGAAGCGGCGTCGCAGCAGGCTGGCTGCCAGGGCGCCCACCACGCCGACGGCGCCGGCCTCGGTCGGCGTGGCGACGCCGAAGAAGATGGAGCCCAGCACCATCACGATCAGCGCCGCCGGAATCACCACCGCGCGCAGGCTCAGCAGCTTGAGCCGCATCGGCACCCCCAGGCTGGCGCCCGGCGGCACCTTGTCCCGCTGGAAATAGGCCACGTAGAGGATGTAGAGGATGTAGATCGTCGCCAGCAGCAGGCCGGGGATGATGCCGGCAATCAGCATCTTGCCGATCGACACCTGCGCCACCACCGCGTAGACGATGGTCAGCACCGAGGGCGGAATCAGCACCCCCAGCGTGCCCGCGGCACAGATCGTGCCCGTGACCAGCGAGGCATCGTACTTGCGCCGCAGCATCTCGGGCATGGCCAGCAGGCCCATCGAGGTCACTGCCGCGCCGACCACGCCGGTCATCGCCGCCATGACCACGCAGATCAGCACGGTGCCGATCGCCAGTCCGCCGCGCAGGCGCCCGAACCACAGCTCGAGAATGCGGTACAGGTCCTCGATCACGCCGGAGCGTTGCAGGATCGCCGCCATCAGGATGTAGAGCGGCACCGCCAGCAGGGGCTCCGAACGCATCGTGTCGAAGATCTGCAGCACCAGGATGACGACGGAATCCGGGTTCCACAGCGTCACCGTCAGCAGCAGCGACAGGCCGCCCAGCACGAAGGCAATCGGCAGGCCGGTGAGCATCAGCAGCGTGAGGCCGCCGAACATCAGCAGCAGGATGAGGTTCGGGCTCATGCGGGCTGCCCCTGTACTTCGTCGTTACCCAGGGCAATCCAGGCCAGTTCGGCCAGGCTCTGCAGGCCCAGCAGCACCAGGCTCGCGGGCACGGCGATCTTGAATGGCCAGAGGGGCGGATTCCAGGCCGAGAAGGTGGTCTCCCGGTATTCGATCGACTGCAGCACCAGCGGCACCGCGTAGTACAGCAGCACCACGCAGAAAAACAGGATCACCAGCTGATTCAGGATGTCGAAGGCACGACGGACCCGCGGCGCCATGCGTGCGTGCAACAGGTCCATGTTCACGTGCCCGCCCACGTGCAGCAGGTAGGGCCCGCCCAGCAGGAAGTAGGGCCCGAAGGTCAGCACCGCCAGCTCCATGCCCCACACCGTCGGTGCATTGAAGACGTAGCGGCTGATGACCTCGGCCATCATCGACGGCACGATGACGGCCATCAGTGCCGCCGCGGCCCAGAACAGCAGCTTGTTGACGGCGGTGACGACCCTGGCGTAGGCGCGGATCAAGCGCAGCATGGCGATCCCCTGACCAGCAGCTGATTCAATGGGAGGACCGATCGCTCGGCCCGCCCGTCCGTTTGAGACTGCTCAGTCGAGCTGGCCCAGGCGCTTGAGGAAGGCGACCTGGCTTTCCACCATCTGCTTGGCCAGCGCGTCACCCTTGGTGGCCTCGTGCCAGACCTCGACCGCCTTCTTGCGACCCTGGATCAGGTCTGCCGGGTCGAAGGAACCGATGGTGACGCCCTGCTTGCGGAATTTCTCCAGTGCGTCGCCGTCGGAGACGAGCAGGTGCTGGCGCAGCCCGATCGACACGGCCTGCGCCGCGGCCGCCAGCGCCGCCTTGAAGGTCTCCGGCAACGCCGAATAGGCGCCGCGGTTGGCGACATAGCTGGTCGACGTGGTGGGCTGGTGCGGGCCGGGCATCATGATGTACTTGGCGACCTCGCCCAGGCCGGACTCGTAGTTGGAAGTCAGATCGCCGCGGTCCGCGATGTCGATCACCCCCTTGTCGAGCGCCGAATACACGTCCCCGGTCGCCAGCGGTGTCACGGCAACCCCGAACGCCGCCATCACCGTGGATGCCAGGCCGACAAAACGGCCCTTCTTGTCCTTCAGGTCCGCCAGCGTCTTCAGCGGCACCTTGGAGTGAATGGGCTCGGGCCCATAGACCACGGGCGCGATGTAGAACAGGCCGGCGGGCTCGTAGGCCTTGCGCGCCATGTCCAGGCCGCCGAGCTCGTAGAACCAGGCCTCGTACTGGTCCGGCTCGGCAAAACCAAAGGGCACCGTGCTGATGAAGGCCATGCCCGGGATCTTGCCCGCCTCGTAGCCGTCGAAGGTCTTCATCATCTGGAAGGCGCCACCGCGCACGGCATCGAAGGCCTGGTTGGCGGGCACCAGCTGCCCGGCCGAAAACAGCTCGATCTCGAACTGCCCACCGGTGAGCTCGCTGACCCGCTTGACGAACAGCTCCTCGAACTTCTGCGGCGTCGTGCCGCCATCCCAGAGCGACTGCATGCGCCATTTGACCTTCTTGTCGGTCTGGGCATGGACCGCGGTCCCGACCGCCAGGCTGGCGGCGGCTCCACCGGCCACCAGCGTCTTCAACGCAGCGCGACGATTGGCTTGACTCATGATGTCCTGTCTCCTTGAAATTGATTGAAGTCTTGTCAAATCAGTGTAGCCGAGGAAGCGCCGGCCGTACCCGGGGAATACGCGAAAAGTCGTCCGCCTCGTGATCCCGAAGGGGGCTGGCGTGTCCGGAAAACATACAGCCGGAGCGCTCAGTAGCCCCGTGTCCGATCGACCTGGCCCGGCGGCGGCGCCCCGGCCTGCAGCGCCTGCACCACGCGCACGGCCTGGGCCACGGTCTCGTCGCGCAGCGTCATGCCCGAGATGTGCGGCGTCAGGCTGACCTTGGAGTGCGACCACATCCAGTGGCCGGCGGGCAGCGGCTCCTGGGCCATCACGTCCAGCGTCGCGCCCGCCATGTGGCCTTCGTCCAGCAACGCGCGCAGGTCGTCCTCGACCACCAGCGCGCCGCGCGCCAGGTTCACCAGGTAGCTGCCGCGCGGCAGGCGGCCCAGGCGCTCGCGATCCAGCAGGCCCCGCGTCTGCGGCGTCAGCGGCAGCAGCACGACGAGCACGCGCGTGGCCTGCAGGAAGGCGTCCAGCTCGGCCTCGCCGGCCCAGCAGCGCACGCCTTCCAGCGTCCGCCGCGTGCGGCTCCAGCCCAGCAGCGGGTAGTCGAGTGCGCGCACGGCCTGCACGACCCGCATGCCGACCACGCCCAGGCCCATGACGCCGACCCCGAACTCGCCGCGTTCGCGCAACGGACGGGACTGCCACAGGCCGCGCCGCTGCTGCGCCTCGTAGACGTCGAACTCGCGGAAATGGCGGATCAGCGCATGGCAGGCGTATTCGGCCATCTGCACCGCCATGCCGGCGTCCTCCAGCCGCAGCAGCTGCAGTCCGGGGGCCAGTCGCAGCTGCAGCAGCGCGTCCACGCCGGCGCCCAGGTTGAGCACGGTGTGCAGGCCCGTCTGCTCGTCGAACAATTGCTGCGGCGGCTGCCAGACCAGCGCCAGCCCGTAGTCGGGCGGCAGGCCGGGACGCCAGCGATCGATCTGCGCCTGCGGCAGGGCCGCACGCAGCGCGTCCAGCCAGGCGGCGCCGGCGTCGCTGTCGTGCAGCAGGACCTTCACGCACCGCCCCCCGCGTCCAGGCGCAGCAGCTCGGCGCCCTCGGGCACCTGGTCGCCCGGCCCGTAAAGCACCTCGCCGACCACGCCGTCCTGCGGCGCGGCGATGGTGTGCTCCATCTTCATCGCCTCCATCACCGCCAGCGGCTGGCCCTTGCTGACCTTGTCGCCGGTCTTGACGGCGATCGACACCACCTTGCCCGGCATCGGAGCCGTCAGGCGCCCGCCCTCGCCGGCCCCCTCGTCGGCGCGCGAGAGCATGTCGAGCTCGGTGATGCGCGCGGCGCCGCGCGTGCCGAACACGTATTCCTCCTCGCCCAGGGCGTGCACCTGGACCAGCTCGCGCTGGCCGTCAAGGCGCAGGTCGATGCGGCCGTCGGGCAGTGCCGTCAGCGACAGCGGCTGCGGATCGGCGTCACCGACCTGCAGCATCAGGCCATCGTCCAGGTAGCGCAGCTTGGCCACCACCGGCTCGCCGCGGTATTCGAGATCGATGCGGCGCGTGGCCACGCCGTGCGAGCGAAAGCCGTCGCTGCGGCTGAAGGGATCGTTGGTCTCGGCGGCACGCTCGGCCAGCACCGTCTGCGCCACGGCGGCCGCCACCACCATGTCCTGGCCCAGCGGATCCTGGTCGAACAGCCGCTCCTTCTCGCGCGCGATCAGCGCCGTGTCCAGGTGTGCCTGGCGGAACGAATCGGTCGCCAGCACGTGGCGCAGGAACTGCACATTGGTCTGCAGGCCGGCGATCTGCGTCGCCGCCAGCGCCGCGTCGAGCCGGGCCAGCGCTTCGGCGCGCGTCTCGCCCCAGACGATCAGCTTGGCGATCATGCTGTCGTAGAAGGGGCTGATGGCGTCGCCCTCGCGCACGCCGTCGTCGATGCGCACCGGCCCGAATTCGAAGGCCGTGTGCGGCGGCTTGCGATACACGTGCAGGGTGCCGGTGGCGGGCAGGAAGTCGCGGTCCGGGTTCTCGGCGCAGATGCGCGCCTCGAAGGCATGGCCGTCGATGACGAGATCATCCTGCTTGAGGGGCAGCGGCTCGCCCGCCGCCACGCGCAGCTGCCATTCGACCAGGTCCTGGCCGCTGATGGCCTCGGTCACCGGGTGCTCGACCTGCAGCCGGGTGTTCATCTCCATGAAGTAGAAACGGATCTGCTCGGGGTGCTCGTAGCCGCCGGGCTGCTCGGCGATGAACTCCACCGTGCCGGCACCCACGTAGCCGACCGCGCGCGCGGCCGCCACCGCGGCCTCGCCCATCTGCCGGCGCAGCTCGGGCGTCATGCCGGGCGCCGGCGCCTCCTCCAGCACCTTCTGATGGCGCCGCTGCACCGAGCAGTCGCGCTCGAACAGGTAGACATAGTTGCCGTGCGTGTCGCCGAACACCTGGATCTCGATGTGGCGCGGGTTCTGGACGAACTTCTCCACCAGCACGGCATCGTTGCCGAAGCTGTTGATCGCCTCGCGCTGGCACGACTGCAGCGCGGCGGCGAAGTCCTCGCTGCGGCCGACCTCGCGCATGCCCTTGCCGCCGCCGCCGGCGCTGGCCTTGATCAGCACCGGGTAGCCGATGCGGTCGGCCTCGGCCTGCAGCAGCGCCGGGTCCTGATCCTCGCCCTGGTAGCCGGGCACCAGCGGCACGCCGGCCGCGCCCATCAGGCGCTTGGACTCGGCCTTCAGGCCCATGGCCAGGATGGCGCTGGCGGGTGGGCCGATGAAGACCAGGCCGGCATCGGCACAGGTGCGGGCGAACTGCTCGTTCTCGGACAGGAAGCCGTAGCCGGGATGGATCGCCTGCGCGCCAGTGGCCCGGGCGGCATCGATGATGCGCTGCCATTGCAGGTAGCTGTCGGCCGGCGCGCTGCCGCCGATGTGCACCGCCTCGTCGCAGGCCAGCACGTGCTTGGCGTGCGCGTCGGCATCGGAATACACGGCCACGGTACGCACGCCCATGCGACGCGCGGAGGCGGCCACGCGGCAGGCGAT
>CAYRHV010000101.1:0-7635 GCA_964424045.1 uncultured Ottowia sp.
GAGTCCCGGATTGTGATTCCGGTTGTCGTGGGTTCGAGTCCCATCAGCCACCCCACACCCAATGATGAAAGCCCGCTAGCGTTTACATAGCGGGCTTCTTCTTTTTGCGAGTCATGTAGCCCTGGTGTAGCCACGGGAACGGGTTTTCTGGCGCTGCTCACTGACGCACCAGGTAGCGGTGCACCTCGGGCAGCGGCGGCGCTGGCGCTTGCCTGGGCATGCGTGCAAGGTGCCAGGCGCCGGGCAGCGTGATGTGAACGTCTCCAGCGATGCGGTGCACACTTTGCAGACTCAGGCGGTAGTGCGCGGCCAGCTGGCGCATGCTCCAGCCTCGGGCGCGGTCGGCGCGGATGGCCGCATCCCTGACCTGCCTGGCGGCAACAGTCGGGGCTCTTGGCATGCTCACGCCGGCCGGACTTCACCGGCACAGACCGCAAACCAGAATCGGCCCAGCCATTCGGCGTCGTCGTCCGACAGCTCGCCGGCCGCATCGTCTGGTGCCTCAGCCTGCACCACGGCGAGCACATCGGCAGTCAGCACCTGCAGCACCGACAGCGGCAGCGCCAGCTCCGGCCGCTCGCTGTCGGGCACGGCGCGCAGGCTGGCGCGCAAGGCGGGCACCAGGGCGGTGATGCTGGCGTCCCGGGCCAGCTGCTCGCCCGCGTGCAAGGCCAGCGATTCCGCAGCAGCAAAAGCGGCACTGCGCAGGGGCGGCGGGCGGCTGCTGCGCGCGGGCATGTTCGACATGCGCGGCCGGATGTTGCGCACGCGCCAGGCTCGCGCGGCCTCGATTGAATCGACGGGCATGCCCTGCGCTTTGTTGCGGGAGATGATGGCGTGACTGACACCAAGGGCGCGGGCCAGCTCGGTCTGCGTGATGCTCATTTGAAACTTTGACAAAAGTTAGTGACCACTCACTAGAGCAGGCGCGGGGGTCGAACTGCCCCCGCCCGGGGGCCCCTGGAAGGACCCATCGGGGGCGGTCACGCTACAACCCCCGTAGCACGCTCTGGAAACGCCCAGCCGGCGCGGCGCGAATGACCCGCACAACGCCCCAGGAAAGGACCCGGCCACCTTCACCGGCCCAGCCTCGCCACCATGCGCCACCAGGTAAGCGGGTCGGCTGCCAGCGTGTCGGCAATCGCACCAGGCACCGGGGCGTCCGGGCAGTGCAGGCCAGCCGGCCAGACGAATACCCATTCGCGCATGCGGTCCGCACGCCAGCACAGCAGCGGCTGCAGGCCCTCGGCTTGCGCCTGGGCGACGGCCTGCTGCCACCAGCGCGCCAGGTCGGCGGGCTTGGCGGTGGCGTAGCGCTTGCACTCCACCGACCAGCCGGGCAGGCCGGTCAGGTCGGCATCGCCCCCGTGCTGGCGCACGCGCCGGCGCACCGGGTGCCCGGTCAGCATCGCCAGCAGGGCGGCCAGTTCGCGCTCGCCCCGCTTGCCCTTGTCGCGGCTGACGGCGCTCACGCGACCAGCCCCCGGCCCTGCAGGCGGTGCCACACATCGCGCACGGCCTGGGCGTCGCGCAGGTTGTAGCAGGCGATGCGCTCGCACTCGCCAGCCTGCCAGGCCGGGAACACATCGGCGCCGGTCATGTCGCCCTTGGGGCTCTCCACCCCCAGCGCGCGGCACAGGGCGTCCAGGCCCACGCGCTGGCCGTAGCCGGCCCAGGCGGTCATGGTGTCGCCGTAGTCCTTGCCGGCACGGGCCAAGGGGCCAGGCACCCACTGGGGCAGCGGCACGTGGCAGACGATGGCGCGGCGCCAGAGAAAGCCCAGGTCGAACTGCGCGTTGTGGGCGCACGCCCAGACCTCGCTGGGCCAGTAGTGCGCGTCGCCTGCGGCCTGCTCGGCTTCCGACCGCTGCCAGGTCTCCACGGTCTGGAAGAACTCGCGCAGCAGCTCGGCCTCGCTCTCGCCCTGGGCTCGGCACTGCACCCACTGCTGACCCTCGGTGTCGGTGCAGGCGGCGATGCTCACCAGCTCGCCCTGGGTGCCCCCGTCCAGGCTCTGCTTGTGCCAGGCGGCCAGTTCGGCGGCCGGGCCTTCGTTGGCCCACCAGGCGGCGATGCTCTCGGGCTTCTTCAAGGTGCCAGGCGGGCGCACGCCGTCGCTGGCGGTCTTGCGGGCGGCCTCGGTCTGGCCGGGGATGGTTTCAACGTCGAGAAACAGAATCATGCCGGCCCCCTCAGAATGGAATGTCATCAGCCATGTCATCGAACCCGGCGCCAGCGGCAACCGGTGCGGCGGGCGTCGGTGCCGGGCTGGGTGCTGGTGACGCCGGGATGGCCACTCGCTGGGGCCGGCCTGCGGTCGCGGTGGCGAACTCAGGCGATGCCTCGATTTGCTGGCGGATGCGCTCGGGCAGCAATTCGAAGGCGGCCCAGTTCGGATTGCTCAGGTCGAAGTGCACCAGAGGCAGCGTGCCAGCTGGCGGCTGCATGCCGCGGGGCAGCTTCATCGCACCGGCGATGTTGCAGTAGGTGCGGTCGCCCTTGGTCGCATGCACCAGCGACAACAGGCAGGGCTGCTCGAGCAAGACTTTCAGGTCGAAGCCCTGCAGTTCCTCGGGCGTGAACGGGCGGCCTCGCCAGGCCTCCAGGAACTGACGCAGCGCGGCCTTGACGTGCAGGCTGGCGGTGAAGCGCTTGCTGACGATGTGCGCGCTGCCATCGTCTCGGCGGTTGTCGGGGTCGGTCACTTCGAACTGCACCAGCAGCTTGTGCGCGTGCTTGGTCTCGCCTTCGAACGTGCTGGCCTGGGTGCCCAGGTCAATCAGGCCGGTGCAGCGGGCGGTGAAGGTGCCGGCCTCGGGCGGGGTGTAGGTGCCGGTGGCACCCTCGGAAACGGTCAAGCTCATGATTCGGAGACTCCAGAAGGAAGGTTGTCGGGCTCGGTCTGGTCTCGGTCGGTCTCGGTCTTGGATTCGGTCGGCAGCTCGGCCAGGTAGATGGCCCACAGCACAGCCCCGGCCGGGCAGCGCTCGGCACCAGGAAGACGGGCGGCTGCGGTGCAGGTCGGGCAGGTCAGGGCGTGCCGGATGTAGGCATCCAGGCTGTCGGGGCCAGTAGCAGGTGTGGTGCAGGTGCGGATTGGTGCACCCCTATAGGGTGCTGCACCCATCTGCACCTTTTTTGCACGGGGTGCGGATTGGTGGTCTGCATCAATTCGCACCTTTTCGCACCTCCAATGCGGCCGCGACGATGCCGGCCGATTCGTGGACTTGCCCGGCTTCCACCAGGCGCTTCAATTCCCGGTAGACGCTGCTCTTGTCGTAGAGCTCGGCGAAGTGCACCACCACGTCGCGCTTCTTCACGCCGGCCGGCTGGGTGCGCAGGTGCTCGAGGATGGCGCCGCCGACCTCGGACACGCGCTTGCCCTGGGGCTTGGCTGGTGCGTCGGCGGGCACCACTATGCAGCTCGTTGCCGGCGTGTCCCACTTGGTCAGCCCGAGCGTGACGGCCTCCAGGCGAAACCCGATGCGCTCACCCTTGGCGCCCACGTCGCGCTGCTTGGTGACTTCCAGGCAGCGGCCTTGCGGAGCGTCCGTCACTTCGATTTCCGTGTCCACGGCGGCGCGGATGCCGCTCCATCCTCTGGCACCAGCGGCGGCGTTCTTGCCGCTGTGGTGAATCAGCAGGAAGTGCGCCCCGGTCGCTGCGCGGATGGCGTCGATTCGCTGCACTACGCGCCCCATGTCCTCGCCCGAGTTCTCATTGGCGCCGGCACTCAGGCGCGCCAGGGTGTCGCCGATGACCAGCCGGGCGGGCTTGTCACGCAGTGCAGACAGGTGCTGCACCACGTGCACCACGGCGTCGGCGTCGGCATCACTGGCGAACAGGTCAACCGGGCTTTGCACGATGGCGAAGTCCGGCACACGCACCCCATGGTGCTGCTGATATGCCTGCAACCTGCGGCGCACCGATGCCGGGCTTTCGGCGGCCAGATACACCACCAGCCCCTGCTCGGTGTTCCGGCCCAGCCAGGGAACGCCACGCGCGACGGCGCAGGCCATATCGACGGCGGCGAAGGTCTTGCCGCTGTTCGAATCGCCATACAGCACGGACGCATCGCCAGCAGCGAGGATGCCTTGCACCAGCTCGTCGGGCGGCGTGAACTGGGCCGGCAGTTCGTCGGCGAACACCACGGACAGCGGCAGCGCGGGCGGCGGCGGCTCGCTGGCGCTTTCCAGCAGCGTGGCCAGTGCGTCGCCATCTTCGGCCTGCATGTAGTCGTTCGCGTCGGTGTTGCTCGGCAGGCCCTCGGGCAGCTTCGCCACCAGTGCACCCAGCTCGAGCGCGACTGCATCGGCCCCAGCCTCCTGGCCCACGTCTGGCACCAGCACCAGGCGAGCCGATGCGTCACGCTGGCGCAGGTCAGCGGCCACGCGGGAGACGTTGCCCCAGCCGAAGCAGCACACGGCGGCGCGTCCGGTAGCTTGCCAGCAGCTCCAGGCACTGGCGATGCCTTCGGCCAGATAGACCGGCTGCCCCGGCTGGACGGTGCCCACGATGAACCGGGCGCCGGTCATGCTGGCGCCCGGCAGGTTCAGCTTCTTGCCAGTGCCGGGCGGGATGAACTGCAGCGATTGCAGCTCGCCATCGGGGCCGTGCACGGGCACCACCAGCCAGCCGGCCACGGACTGCCCAGCGATGCGCAGCGGGTCGCCCTGGGGCAGTTGCCCTAGGCCGGCCAGCGGCTCGCCAGACAGGCCCTTGCGCGCGCAGTAGCCGTGCATCGGTGTAGCGGCCTCACAGCGCGCCCAAACCTCAGCAGCACCTTGCCCAGCGGCCGGCCGGCGAATCGCCGCCACGGGCCGGGACGGGGCCTTGCTGGGGCTTTTCTGCTGGGGCTTGTCGACGTGGTGTCCGTGCTCGCGCGCCACATGAAACAGCGTTGCAGCGGTCACGCCACCGTCAGCACGAATGCTGCGCCAGGTGTCACGTGCATCCGCAGCGCGGTAGCTGGCACCCTGCTGGCTCCAGGCGTCCCAGTCGGCGAAGTCCAGACCGGCCGCCTTGCAGGCCATGCCCACGCGGGCCCACTGCTCGCGCGGCAGGTCAGCAGGGATGCACGCCAGCGCGGCGCGGGCGCGCTCAAGGTCGTTCACGTGCACGCTCACCCCCTGGGGCGCAGGGCAGCGGCGAAGGCGCGGGCTGGCAGGTAGTAGCGCGCGATGGTGCGCGCTGGTGCCTCAGCGGTCGGTGCGGGCACGTGGTCGACCTCTACCGGCCAGCCCAGCGCGCGCAATTCGAACACCATGGCGGCCAGGCGCCAGGAACCCGTGCGGCGCTCAAACTCAGGATGGGTCAAGCGCTGGCCATCCAGCATCAGCCTCAGCGCCACATCGGCCAGCGTGCCGCGCGTGGGCCAGGTCGGGGCCAGCGCTGCGGGCGGCAGGAACGAAAGCTGCTTGGGTGCTTCGCCCATCATTGCATCCCCAGGACAGTGCGAATGCCAGCCACCGGCCAAGCCAAGCGACCATTGATGCGCGTCGGGCGCAGACCCTCGGGCCAGGTCTCGCTGCACGCCCAGCCGCGCAGGGTCTGACTGGCCCGGTTCAAGTAGTAGGCGGCCTGCGGCGTCGGGACGGTCGGGCGCGTGACCTGTTCCAGCGGGGGGAAGTGTTGGGGTTTGAGTGCAGTGCGGCGAGTGTCGCTACTGTGCGTGATTGCTACGATATTCATAGTGCCATGTCGATTGATGTCTGACATGGCAGCGGACTATCCCGGCCCCGAATTCATCCGGCAAAAGCCCATGAAAAGCCCAGACTCGCCCCGGATACGGGGCGCCAGTTCAGCCCTTCAGCCGGTGCTTGTGCACGGCCCCGTGCCAGGGGCTGTTCAGCGGGCGTACGTCCGCTTGCTGTCGCAGCTTGCCGCGCTGCTGCGCCCACTCGCGCGCCTTGTCCACGCGCCAGAATCCCAGCTTGCCGGCATGGGCAGCCTCGCGCAGCCCGTTGCGGCTGGCCTCGTTCAAGTCGGCTTCAATCGTGGGCCATTCGTGCTCCAGGCGTGCCACCAGTGCAGCGCGCTTGGCAATGTCTGCGCTCGCATCGGGCGTTGGCGCTGCCTGCGTCGGCTCTTGCTGCGCGGAGCGAGCCTGCACCCCGCAGGCAGTGAACCATGCCCGAATCAGCCCCGATGGTGCCTGCCCTTGCTGGCGCAGCCAGGCGGCCAGGGCCTGGGCAGTCACAAGACGGCGCGTGACCACGCGGTATTGCGCCGGCCGTTCGTAGGCGTAGGGCACGCCTCCCACTGTATAGCGGTCGGGCCAATCATCATTGCGGATGCCTGGGGAAACGACCCGTCTACCCGACACTTTCACCCGCACGGTTTCGCTGGTGTATTCCAACTCGCCGGCATCGGTGACCAGCCTCAGCAATTCGAATTGGTCGCGGCGCTCGGATGTCCATCTTTTTTGGCCGGGCGCTGGCTGCGGTGCCTGCAGCCAAGCAACGACTTCAATCAATAGGGCCTGCGGCCAGCCCTTGGATTTATCGAATCCTCCGATGCGCGCAGCCTCGACAAGCTCGAGGGTTATCGGCACGGGGCTGGGCTCGGTCGTTGTCTCGGTCACGTGCACCCCCCGGATGCAGCCCCGGCAATGGGTGCCGCCAGCAGGCCAGCCGGGGGTCTGGCTCTTCGGCAGGATTGCGGCCCTGCCTAGCTGGGGCGAAAACTGCTACCGCGTTGGGCGATAAACCGTCTCAACGATGCCGACAACCTGCCAGCGCGTCGCCTCCATGCTGGGCACTGTCACCCAGTCGCCAAGGCCGTCTTGGTCAATGGTGATGCCATCGGGAACGCGCATCATCCGGCGGCAGCCATGCCAGCCGTCCTGTGACCGCAAGAGATACAAACCCCCGCCTGTGTGAACGTCTCTGCAATCAAAGTTGGCAGCCACAAGGTCATTGGCTCGGATTTCATCGCCATACAGGCACTGCCTGCCATCCAGCAGCATTTGCCCTGTCAGTTCCCCGGTGGTTTGCCTGTCGCCCTGAGCGTTGATTACGGCAAGTGTGCTCGATTCAGCCATGATTTAGCCCCTATTGAGTCTGGCTAGGCCTGCGGTCCGGTTGAAGGTCCTTAAGTAGGTCGCGATGCGCTGGCGTAGGCTCCAGACGCACCATCACAAACTCGCCAGCACGTGCAGCTTGCAACTGAGCCAAGGTCACGGTGCTATATCGTTCGCGCAACTTCGGCAAATTACGCTGCAGCCTGTCGTCGGTAACGTCAGCTCCTACGACGATATATGCGGGTCCTTCATGGGGTTGATGAGCATCGAAGCTGTCCGGACCATAAACCGGCCCGTTCACATAGGTGTGGTAATTGTGCGGAACAGCGAACACGCGCCAGTCGCAAAAGCTCGGCAGCCCCAAGCTGGTTTCTGGATTGCGCAGCTCGGCGCTTGTAAAGCACCTTCCGTCATTTAAAGTCACGATACCCATTGATTCACTCCTTTGCAGTGATTGATGGTCAGGGGTCGCGCGGTGTTGCTGCACCAGCGGCCCCGCCTTTTTGTCCCAGTCAGTCCGCGCCGGGGCTTCGCGGTTTTTCAGCCATGCACCAGGCGCACCACGGCGCGATAGCCCACGGCCTGGGCGTAGCGTTGCACGCTGCGCAGCGACG
>CAYRHV010000102.1:0-7518 GCA_964424045.1 uncultured Ottowia sp.
GTTCGGGGCAGCGTCCAGGGACCGCGTAAGATGGGCGGTTTTCCGTGCTGGCGTAATTGCCGATGGTGTCTCGACTTCTGATCCGGGGGCTGGTTGCGGCCCTGCTGGTGCTGGCCTTGCCGGCCTGCGCTCCGTTCAATCGCGGCGGGCCGATGCCGCTGCCCGACTACCGGCCCGAAGCCTTCGGCGCCACCACCCACGTGCGCCATTTCCTGGCGCCCTACGAGCGCACCTGCGAGGCGGCGCGGCGTGCGCTGCTGAGCCAGGGCTACGTGGTGACCGCGGCGGCGTCGGACGGCGTGGCGGCGCGCAAATACTTCCAGCCCGACGCCGAGCACCACGTGCAGCTGGAGTTTCGCGTCGTCTGCGCACCGGAGGAGGACGACCCACGCAGCAGCGTGGCCTTCATCAGCGGCCTGACGGAACAGTACATCGTGCGCAAGGTCAAGGATTCGGCGTCGCTGGGTGTCGGCGGCATCGGCTCGCTGTCGCTGCCGATCGAGGGCAGCATGGACTCGATGGTCAAGGTGGCGAGCGCGACCATTTCGGAGAGCACCATCTACGATCGCCTGTTCGCGCTGATGGCCGGCTTCCTGGATTCGTCGCGCTCCCAGTTCAAGACCTCCGGCACGGCGGCTTCGTCCTGACCACCACGCTCCCGCTTCCCCGCGGCACGCCATCGCCCTCGACTCCCGAGTGAGCCCCATGTCTTTCATTTCCTCGCGCCGGGCCTGGCTCGGCGGCGCGCTCGCCGGCCTGTGCCAGGCAGCGCTGCCGGAGCTGACGCTGGCCGGCAACCCCGCTGCCGACGGCGCGCCCATTCGGCTGGCCCTGATCGAGTCGCTGAGCGGCTCCTTTGCCAATACCGGCGAGGCCGTGACGCGCAACCTGTCCTGGGCGATCGAGCGCGTGAACGCGCGCGGCGGCGTGCGTGTCGCCGGCAGCGCGCGGCCGCTGGCACTGGAGCGCTACGACAACAAGGGCCAGACCGAGGAGTCGCTGATCATGCTGCGCACCGCGATCGACCGCGGCTGCCGCATCGTGCTGCAGGGCAACTCGTCGGCCGTGGCCGCGGTGCTGATCGACGCCATCGAGAAGCACAACCAGCGCGACCCGGCGCGGCGCGTGGTGTTCCTCAACTACTCGGCGGTCGATCCGATCCTGACCAACGAGCGCTGCAGCTTCTGGCACTTCCGTTTCGACGCCCATGCCGACATGCGCATGGCGGCGCTGATGGCGGTGCTGCGCGACGATGCCCGGCTGCAGCGCATCTACCTGATCGGGCAGGACTACAGCTTCGGCCAGGCCGTGCTGCGCGAGGCGCGGCGCCAGCTCGGCCGGCAGCGGCCCGACGTGCAGATCGTGGGCGACGAGCTGCATCCGATCGGCCGCGTGAAGGACTTCCTGCCCTACGCGGCCAAGATCCAGGCCAGCGGCGCCCAGGCCGTGCTCACCGGCAACTGGGGCAACGACCTGACGCTGCTGGTGAAGGCGGCGCGCGAGATCGGCTTCGAGGGCCGCTTCTACACCTTCTACGGCAATGCCCTGGGCGCGCCGGCGGCGATCGGCGAGGCCGGCGTGGGCAAGGTGGTGGCGGTGGCCGACTGGCTGCCCAACGTGCAGACACCGGAGAGCGCGGCGTTCTACCGCGCGTTTCGCGAGCGCTACCCGGCGCCGCGCGACGACTACGTGCACCTGCGCATGTCGCTCCTGATCGAGGCCCTGGCGCAGGCGCTGGAGCGCGCCGACTCCGAGGACGCGCTGCCCCTGGCGCGTGCCCTGGAGCACACCGACGTGACGCTGGCCGGACGCCGCGCCGTCATGCGCGCGGGCGACCATCAGCTGCAGCAGTCGCTGGTGGTGGGCGTGATGGATCGGCTCGGCGCGCCGGGCGTGCCGTTCGACGTCGAGGGCTCGGGCTACGGCTTTCGCGTCGTGCGCGAGATCAGCGCCGAGCAGGCCGAGCTGCCGTTCCAGTGCGCGATGGTGCGACCGTGATTGGGCCACCCCCTATGTCGCTGCGCTCCATCCCCCTGCAAGGGGGACGCACCCAGTGTCCAGGGAGACCCCGGCCACGGGTGCCCGCGCCTGGCCTGCTCCGCGGCCATCAGAACGATGCTGTTTCAAGCGATGCGGCTAGCACACGGTGGGGTCGGACACGATGACTGCTGACTGAAGTCGGCACGAACAACGGCCTCGTCATCCACGCCAACCTGGATCATCCGTCGTGGTGCACGGGGGCATTGGCGCGTGTCAACCCGGACCGTCGCAACCCTCGATCAGCAGGCGCACGCGGCGCACGCCCTGCCATTCGTCGACCTCGAGCCGGAAGGCGAGCAGGGCGCGCGGCGGCAGCGGCTCGGTGCGGCCAAACCAGATGCCGTCCACGGCCTGGCCCTGGTGGCGCAGCTTGAGTGCCAGGTGGCGTTCGGCCACCAGGCGCTGACCGAGGATCTCGAGCTCTTCGCTGAACACCGGGGGCGCGAAGCCCTGGCCCCAGACCGCCTGCTGCAGGGTCTCGGCGACGTCGGCGCGCCGGTATTCGGCCGGCAGCGGGCCGTCGGTCGGCAGGCGCCGCGTCAGCGTGGCCTCGTCCAGCCAATCGGCGGCGATCTGCTGCAGCGCCTGCTCGAAGCGCTCGAACTGATCCGCCGCGATGGTGCAGCCGGCCGCCATGGCGTGGCCGCCAAAGCGCAGCAGCACGCCGGGGTGGCGCTTGGCCAGCAGGTCCAGCGCGTCGCGCAGGTGGAAGCCGGCGATCGAGCGGCCCGAGCCCTTGAGTTCGTGCGACTTGCCCGGCGCGCCGCTGGGCGCGAACACGAAGGTTGGTCGGTGCCAGCGTTCCTTCAGGCGCGTGGCGACGATGCCGACCACGCCTTCGTGGAAGTCCGGATCGAACACCGCCAGCGCGCCGGGTGGGTCGGCCTCGGGGTCGATCAGCCCCGCGGCGATCTGCATCGCCTGCTCGCGCATGCCGCCCTCGATCTCGCGCCGCTCGCGGTTGATGCCGTCGAGCTGGCGCGCCAGCTCCTGCGCGCGCCCCGCATCGTCGGTCAGCAGCAGCTCGATGCCCAGCGTCATGTCGGCCAGGCGCCCCGCGGCGTTCAGGCGCGGACCCAGCGCGAAGCCGAAGTCGAAGGTGCTGGCGCGGCGCGGGTCGCGGCTGGCGACCTCGAACAGGGCCTGCAGGCCGACTGGCAGCTGGCTGGCCCGGATGCGGCGCAGGCCTTGCGCCACCAGGCGCCGGTTGTTGGCGTCCAGTGGCACCACGTCGGCGACCGTGCCCAGGGCAACTAGGGGCAGCAGGGTATCCAGCCGAGGCTGCTGGTGCTGTGTGCCCCCACGCTGCGCAGCTTCGCTTGCTGCGCTGCCCCCCGAGGGGGCGCTCGCGCCTTGGGGCGGCCCGGCGGCGCTCGAGCTGCGGAAGACGCCGCGCGTCCGCAGCTCGGCGCGCAGCGCCAGCAGCACGTAGAACATGGCGCCGACGCCGGCCAGCGCCTTGCTTTCGAAGCCGCAGCCGGGTTGATTCGGATTCACGATGACGTCGGCCACCGGGAGGATGACGGCCCCCACGCTCCCTGCTTCGCATGGTGCGCTGCCCCCCGGGGGGGCGCTCGCCACCTTGGGGCGGCCCGGCGATGGCTCGGTCGCCGGCAGGTGGTGGTCGGTGACCAGCACCTGCAGGCCGAGCGCGCGCGCTTGCGCTACGCCCTCGACGCTGGCGATGCCGTTGTCGACCGTGATCAGCAGCTCGGCGCCGCGAGCGGCCACGCGCTCGGCGATCGGGGCGGTGAGACCGTAGCCGTCGACCACGCGATCGGGGACCAGGTAGTCGAGCCGGCGCGCGCCCAGCAGGCGCAGGCCGCGGATCGCCACCGCGCAGGCGGTGGCGCCGTCGCAGTCGTAGTCGGCGACGATGCAGATGCGCCGGTCGGCGGCGATGGCGTCGGCCAGCAAGGCGGCGGCTGCGGCCACGCCCTTCAGGTCGTCTGGTGGCAGCAGTCGGGCCAGGCCCTCGTCCAGCTCGCCGGGCTGGGTGACGCCGCGCGCGGCGTAGAGCCGTGCCAGCAGGGGATGGACGCCGGCCTGCTCCAGCGCCCAGACGGCGCGTGGCGGGGCATCGCGAACCTCGATCTTCACAGCTGCTCCCGCAGGGGCGCCAGGGCCAGCGGCCGCATGCGGGCGCCGATCCAGTGCTTCAGGCCGCGGCCGGTTGCCAGCGTGAGCGCGCGCCGCGGGCCACACAGCGTGAGCTGCACGTCCCGGCCCGCCGCCTGCGCGGCGGCCAGCGGCGCGACGGCTTCGGCTTCCAACGCACGCCAGGCCGCGGCGTGCGACGCGGCGCTGACCTGCGCCGCTGGCCGCGCCAGGCGGGTGTCGCCGTGCACGCCGGCGCGCGGTGCCTGCGCCTGGGCCAGCGTGCCGGCGCCGTCGATCCACAAGGCGTTGACGGTCCAGCGCCGTGCCTGCTCGCGTGCCTCGTTCACCGGATGGGTGTAGAGCAGCATCTGCAGCTCGCTTTGCAGGCGGCGCAGGCGCGCGTCCCGGGCCGCATCCGGCGCCCGGGCCAGTCGATCGCGCGTCACCGGCTGCTGCAGCGCGCGACGCAGCGACCAGCAGGCGAGGTCCCGCAGCAGCTCGCCCCGCGCCAGCCAGACGTCGGCGCGTACATGTTTCAGGTCCAGGCCGGCTTCCGCCAGCAGCGGCTGCAGGGTCGCGAGCAGGGCGCGCGACTCGGACTCTTCGAGTGCCAGCTCGTCCGGATCGGCCAGGGTGACGTTGTCCATGCCCATCTGCCAGTGGCAGGGGATGAACCAGGCGCAGGGCATGCCCACGGTGCCGGTCTCGAAGGCGGCCCAGGGCAGGTGGCCGGGCTGGCCCGGCAGGCCCTGGGCGCGCGCCAGGGCGAGCTCGAAGGCGGTGGCCGGGCTGTCGCCGTCGATTTCCAGCGTGGCGGCGAGCCGCATGCCGCTCAGCAGGGCCTGCAACTGCGGCAGTTCGGGCACGGGAGGCTGGGCCGTGCCGGGCGGCAGGGCCAGGGCGGCGCCGTCGACCAGCAGGTGCGACGGCGCGGAATCGGACGGGGGCATGGCGCGATTGTGCGGGATGCCACAATGGCGGGCTTGTCCGCCGCCGTGATGCCACCGCTCGCCTGATGTCTCTCGCCCAACGCCTGCCCTACGAATGGCTGCTTGGCTGGCGTTACACGCGCGCCGGCCGCGCGACGCGGCGCAACGGCTTCATTTCCTTCATTTCGGCGGCGTCCATGCTGGGCATTGCCCTGGGCGTGGCGGCGCTGATCGTGGTGCTGTCGGTGATGAACGGCTTTCGCCAGGACGTCACCGGTCGCATGCTGAGCGTGATTTCCGACGTCGAGGTGTTCTCGCCCGACGGCGAGGCCCTGGCCGATCCGCAGCGCACGCTGGCCGAGATCCGGCACAACGCCGCCGTGACGGGCGCCGCGCCCTACATCGGTGCCCAGGGTTTGCTGGCGCGCGGCGAGGCGATGCAGGGCGCGATGGTGCGCGGCATCGATCCGGCGCAGGAGCCGGCGGTGACCGAGGTCGCGGCGCAGCTCAGCGGCAGTCTGCTGCCCGAGCTGGTGCCGGGCCGCTTCGGCATCATCCTGGGCAGCGACCTGGCGCGCAAGCTGGGGGTCGGGACGGGCGACGTGGTGACGCTGATCGCGCCCAGCGGCCAGCTCACCCCGGCCGGCGTGGTGCCGCGCCTCAAGCAGATGACGGTGCTGGGCACCTTCAGCAGCGGCCACTACGAATACGACTCGGCGCTGGCGCTGCTGAACCTGGAGGATGCGGCGCGCATCTTCCGCCTCGAGGGGCCGACCGGCATCCGCGTCAAGCTGCACGACATGGACCAGGCGCGCGCGGTGGCCGACGAATTCGCGCAGACGCTGTCGGGCCACCTGCTGATCCTCGATTGGACGCGCCAGAACCGGACCTGGTTTGCCGCCGTGCAGCTGGAAAAGCGCATGATGTTCATCATCCTGACGCTGATCGTCGCCGTCGCCGCCTTCAACCTGGTCAGCACCCTGGTGATGACGGTGCAGGACAAGCGCGCCGACATCGCCATCCTGCGCACCCTGGGGGCGAGCCCGGCCAGCATCATGAAGGTGTTCGTGGTGCAGGGCGCGCTGGTGGGCGTGATCGGCACGCTGGCGGGGCTGGCGCTGGGCCTGCTGATCGCCTTCAACATCGACGTCATCGTGCCCTTCCTCGAGGGCGTGTTCCAGGCCAGCTTCCTGCCCAAGGACATCTACCTGATCAGCCAGATGCCGAGCGATCCGCAAGCCGGCGACATCGTGCCGATCGCCGTGATCTCATTGCTGCTGTCGTTCGCGGCGACGATCTATCCGAGCTGGCGCGCCAGTCGCGTGAATCCGGCGGAGGCGCTCCGGTATGAGTAAACCCCCCCTGAGGCGCTACGCGCCATCCCCCCAAGGGGGGCAACGCTGGAGGCCAGGGGGACCCTGGCCTCGGCGTTCCGGTATCGTCTGCTCCGCGGCGGCCTGGCGGCCTGCTGCGCGGCCCGGGCGTTCCAGGTTGGAGTGCCTGGCTTGTGTGGACGCGTTGTTGTGTCGGACCGGGACACCATGAACGCAGAGGCTGGTTTCGCGCCGCCGGCGGGTGATCGCGCCGTCCTGGAAGCCGAGAACCTGGGCAAGCGCTTCCAGGAGGGGCCGCTCGACGTCACGGTGCTGCAGGGCGTGCATCTGCGCGTGCAGGCTGGCGAGACGCTGGCCATCGTCGGCCAGTCGGGCTCGGGCAAGAGCACGTTGCTGCACCTGCTG
The DNA here is from genome assembly GCA_964424045.1 of uncultured Ottowia sp. Lineage (GTDB taxonomy): Bacteria > Pseudomonadota > Gammaproteobacteria > Burkholderiales > Burkholderiaceae_C > Ottowia. The sequence continues at coordinate 6,809 of CAYRHV010000102.1, forward strand.
GGCGGGCTGGACGCGCCCACGACCGGGCAGGTGCGGCTGATGGGGCAGGACTTCTCCAGCCTGTCGGCGGCGGCCCAGGGGGCGCTGCGCAACAGGCATCTGGGTTTCGTCTACCAGTTCCACCACCTGCTGCCCGAGTTCACGGCGCTGGAGAACGTCGCCATGCCGCTGTGGATCCGGCGCGGCTCGCGCGCCGAGGCAGCCGAGGCGGCCCGGCGCATGCTGGCCCAGGTCGGGCTGGAGGCGCGCGTGCAGCATCGGCCGTCCGAGCTGTCCGGCGGCGAGCGCCAGCGCGTGGCGATCGCGCGTGCCCTGGTGACGCAGCCGGCCTGCGTGCTGGCCGACGAGCCCACCGGCAACCTGGACCGCGCCACCGCCGACGCCGTGTTCGACCGGATGCTGGCGCTGGCGGCGCAGCACGGCACAGCCTTCATCGTGGTCACGCACGACGAACAGCTGGCGGCGCGCTGCGGGCGCCAGCTGCGGCTGGAGCATGGGCGGCTGCTGGAGGATGCGCTCACAACGCAGCCGCCGGCGTGAGGCCCGTCGGCGCTACAGCACGCGACCGAACCACAGCACCGACAGTCCACCGGCCAGCAGGGCCAGCAGGGCCCCGGCCAGGGTGAAGATGGCGGTGATCTCGGTTTCCTTCTTTTCCAGCGTCAGGCGGCTGGACAGGCTCTGGTAGACCTGTTTCAGGTCGTCCGCGG
>CAYRHV010000103.1:0-7476 GCA_964424045.1 uncultured Ottowia sp.
CCATGACGTCGGGCTGGGCGAGCAGGAAGTCGAGTTCTTCGAGGCGGCTGGCGCGAAGCTCAAGCTGGTGACGGACGGATGGGTTCATCGATACGCAAAAACAGGGCATTTTGACTTGTTTCGCGACCCGCGTTGAAGCACTACCGTGTGCACCCGGCGATCGGTGCGACGATGGGCTATTTGCCCCAGCAATCCGCCTCGTACCCCGCCTGATCTTCCGTCTTGCCGTTTGCGCCGCGCAACCCTGCCTGATTGAGGGTGTAATCGCCGCACTTGTCGTTCGACTGGGCGCCCTTAGGGGCAGCGGTCAGAGTGTAAGTGCTGCCGTCGGTCGATGCGATGGTGATGTCGTACCGATCAGACGGCACCTTTTGCAAGCTGGCCGGGAAGACGGCTGCCAGCGGGTAAGTGCCAGTTGCTGTTGCGGCACGCTCCATCCACTGTGCGGCCTGAAGCAGGCCGGTACGAGCCTCCGTGCGGTGGCCACGGCGGATGTATTCGTTGTAGCTCGGCAGCGCAACGGCTGCGAGGATGGCCACGATGGCCACCACGATCATCACTTCGATCAGCGTGAAGCCGCGGTCGCCGGGGTGATTCTGCACAACCATGCTTCGCTCCCTCATTTGACCTGGCGCCAGCTCGGTCGCAGCGTTTGCTCGGGCATGCGGGCCAGTTGTTCTTTCTGGTTCTTGACGTCGATGTCAAGCACTCGATTGCCCTGTGTCACCAGGGTGTGAGAGCCGCTGCTCACTTCGCGCCGCGAAACGCCCCCGTCCGTGATCGTGTAGAACCCGTCGCCGTCCATGTCCACCAGTTGCACCGATGGGCGCTTGCCGTCCATGATGTTGATTTGCGTGCGGAACTGGCGTTCCGCGAAGACGTTCGGCCGGTCGCAGCTCTCAACGTTCGGATCCACGTCGTCGCCTTGTGCCGGGACCTGGGAGAACACGGTCAGGATGTTGCTGCCGTCGTAGAACTCCATCGGCTTGAGCAGGCGCTCGCCCACGGCGGGCAGGTCTAAGTACCAGCCGTGGTAGTTGGCCCAGGTTTCCTTCTTGAGTTCCTCGACTGCGTCCACGGTGGCGAATTCGGCGTCGACGTCCGTGACCTTCTGCTGGGCCAGGTTGCCACCGCCACTCAGGTCGCCCCCGTTGCCCATGGTGCCCAGTGGCGCTGGCGCCGGCACGCAGTCGTTGCCGTTCGGGCACGAACCCGCACCTGGATGCACCTCCAGGCGCTTGCCCTTGCTGGTGTCGCTGGTGCTGACGCGGTAGCGCGTGTTGTCGAGCACCGAATACAGGCTCTGCACATCCTGGCTTTCGGGGTCGCCCTGGGCCACGTTGCGACCGGTACCGAACGCCACCATCATGCCGCCCACGGCCTTCAGGGAGTTGGGATCACTGGCGTCCTCGAGCATCATGCGGTCGTTGGCGCGCACCGTGGGTGGCGCGGTGATCGGTTGAACCTTCGGCCGCGTCGGGTCACCCAGCGAGGCGGGGCCTCGGGCCGTGAACAGCGGCTTGCTGTTGGCGATGCCGCCAAAGGCAACACCCCACTGGCTCTCATCGGAATTGGTGAGATCGAACTTCCACAGGTTGCCCTGGTTGTCGCCAGCGTAGACGAGGTCGGTGCGCCCGTCGCCGTTCAGGTCCACCAGGCGCGGCGCGGCCAGGCCGTTGTCGAACGCCTCTCCGGTGCCAGGGGCGTCTTCGGTCGCCGGCAGGAGCACCAGCTTCTGGTCGCCGTCCAAGTATTGCACCAGCAGCACTGGCCGCTGGTTCGAGCTGTTGTAGCCGTTGCCCAGTACCACTGCCCAGCGGTTGTTGTTCATGCGCGTGATCTGCGTCGTGCGCATCGAATTGGCCTCGTCGCGCACCGGCAGCGCGCTGATGTGGCCGATGTCGGCGTCCTGCTCGACTGCGAGATCGCACGCCGTCTTTTCCGTGCCGCTCATGGCCGTGCAGTCCGGTGCTGGCTCGGTGCTGCCGCGCGTGCGGTCGAGCCGCACCAGGGTCTGGGCATTGGCTTCCGAGAAGTTGGACGAGTCCGTCACGTCAAGCACGAAGTAGCCCTTGCCGCCATTGCCCAGGGTGCCCACCAGCACCGTGTGCCAATTGGGCGTGTAGGTGGTGACGTTATCGTTGGCGCCGGGTGTCATGCCGAGGTCGATGTCGCCCGTCATGGGCGAGCCGTCGACGTAGTAACGGTGCAAATCGTTGTACGTCGGATTGGTCAATTGGTTGAGCGTTGGGATGACGCCGCGCGGCACGTAGGCGATCAGCTCGGTGCCGTCCAGCGCCGAGAAGCCATGCAGCATGCCGTCGTTGCCGCCGACGTAGATCATCGGCGTGCGTGATTTCTTGTCATTGGTGAACTGCAAATAGCTCAAGAGCGGGTAATTGCTGGCGGGCGCGCCGGTGTACCAGACATAGGAGTTGATGATGTCGCCCTGTCGGCTCAGGCGTTCGCGGAACGGTTTGGTGCTGGTGTAGCCGCTGGATTCCGAGCCCTCCCGGCTGTGGTCGCCGCGAATGTAGTCCAGGCGCCACTCGCCCCGGGTCGGGCCCTCGTTCGCGTTGGTGGCGGGATTGGTCTGCAGCCAGAGCTTTTGCGTGTTGCTCAAGCGGCTCTCGTCGCCGGCCCACTTGAAAGGCACGCCCCCGGTCGGGGCGGTGCCGGCCCACTTGTCGCCCCAGCTCAGCACGAGGCGGTTGTTCACGTTGGCCAGGGCGTCGAGCTTGCTGGCCGTGTTCTGTCCGCCCCAGCCCGGCAGCGACACGATGCTGCCGTCCGGGTTGACCTTCTGTGCCATGACGAAGCCCTTCCAGGCATCGGTGGGGGTGTAGGCGGCGGTGAACAGGCCGACCTCGTTGCGCGTGATGCTGGCGCCGCTGGCAGCGGTGGAGCCCTGGCCGGGCTCGATCACGGCGTTGATCTGCTCGAAGATGTCGCGGAAGGCCTTTTCCAGATCTTCTGCCTTGTTCACGGCATAAAAGCGGCCGCGGCCGTTGAGTGCAGCGTGCCAGAGATCGAGCGCGCGGACGTTTTCGCCAGAACCCATGTTGGGCCAGGTCTTGTTGCCAGTTACGAGGTCTGGAAAGCTGCCGTCGTAGCCAAACGGGACCTGGGCTGTAGGTGCCAGAATGGTGGACGCACCGGGCCAAGTGATGGCGTCGTTACTGAAGCCGATCGTGTAGGTGACCATGTGCGGCCAGTCGGCCGGGTTGTAGCGCGGGTTCCAGAATCGGTCGAGCTGGGCCACATTCCCTGCACTGTCGGTGCCGAAGCTCTCGACTGCCGGGGCCTTCAGATAGTCCGCCGTGGGCTTGATGGTTCCGGTCAGCCCGCTGGTTTGCAATGGATCGGCCCAGCTCCTGAAGGCCCAGTCCGCCAGCGTGTTGCTGAAGGAATCGCTGTAGAGCTGGTTGTTCGGTCGATTCGCCGCACTGGTGCTGCCATACACTGTCCCGTTGGGCAGGGTCTTGTTCTTGGTGTTGTCGTCCCGCGAGCCCCCCGACGGGGAGCTGTTCCAGCGCCCGTCGGTCATCATGATGTGGTAGTTGCGCCGGCAGGCCAGGTAAGGGGCGCCAGTCGTGCCGGGGTTGGTGGCCCAGGGACTGTTGACCCCGAGGGAACGCCGCATATAGGCGTCCGCCTGCTCGAACATCCAGTGTGAAGGCGTGTTGCTGCCAGCCTTGAGCTTGTCGACGAAGTTGAGGAAATCCGTGCGGTGGGCGCCTTGCAACACCTTCATCGAGTTGACGCCACTGCTGCTGCTGTCAACGCTGGTCGCACCCGCGTAACCGCTCGATTTCTTGGAGCCGACGCCGGGCGAGTTGCCGTTGTTCCACATGGCCTGCCACGCGAGGCGGACCTTCTTGTCGGGCAGCAGGGTCGTGTCATTGAACACCTGCTTGAGCGCGTATTTCAGGATGTTCATGCGCGGCGCGGCGGGATTCCAGGTGCCGTCCGCATTGGGCGTGGTGATGGTTTGCGTCCCGCCGGAGGTGGATCGATCCAGCCGATATCCCATGCTGCCTGAATCGTCGACCGAGATGATCACGTTCGGGGCCACATAGGGTTGCTCGGAGCCGGGCGGCGACTGCACCAGGTCGAGCGCCCAAGCGTGAGGCACGAGCGCTGCGCCGGCGGCAAGTGCCAGCAGGCGCTGGCGGAAGCGGGGGGGGATGGAGGTGCTGCGAGGCATGGGGTGCTCCCTTTGGCGCATGGGTCTTGTTGGTTCGGTGGCAGGCGTTGCCTTGGAAGGTCCTGGGTGGAATCCGCGCTCCGGCAAGGCTCAGTCCTTGAGCCGTGTTGGGGCATAGGTTTCCTGCAACACCACCATCGTCTGGGGGGTGCCGTCGGCGTCGGCGTTGCGCTTGCGGCCATAGGCCAGCGCCGTGATGCGGTAGACGACGCTGGGCGTGAGGTTCATGGGCAGCAGGTTGCTGCTGCCCGGAATCAGCCCGGAATTCTTGCTGCTTTCGTCGTACGGCAGCACCTCGATCCAGTACCAGCCGCCGCGGTTGTGGTCGCTCTGATCGGCGAGGATCGGGTTGGCCGTGCCGGCCGCGCCGAGGGTGGCGCCGGTGAATTGCCCGTAGCGAGCACCGACCCCTGGACCCTTCAGCTTGCTCAGCGTCACTTCGCCCAAATTAGCGTCGGCAGGCGGGGTGATCGAGCCGCCGTCATAGTTCCAGAAGTCCTGCCGCCCGATGCGCTTGACGCACAGGCCGTTGCGGCAGCGCTCCTCTTGCGCATTCAGGTTGTGCAGCAGCTGGCCGACTTCCTGGGCTTCGAGTGGAATCTGGTCGGCCGTGGTTCGGCGGCAGATATCGCCATTGCCGGCGTCCGGCGTGCAGTTGGTGCCGAAGGCGTTTTCGCCGCGGATGTCGAGCTCGGCGTCCTGCAGCAGCGTTTGCGCGGCCTCGAAGGCGCGCTGGTAGTCGGCGTCGTTGCCGACCACCAGTTCGTTGAACAGCGAGGTGCGCGAGGCCCACAGGGCCAGCAGCATGGACAGCAGCACGAACACGATCACGACGAACAGCGCCACGCCGCGCTGGGACCTGCGCCGCGCGCGCATGGCGCGCGCCAGCGCGCGGGAAGGGATGGGGGGGCGAGTCACGGCGAACCTTTCAGATCAGTCCCTGGCTGCGCAGCTGGAACACGTTGCGAAACACCACGTGCATGCGGTTGCGCCGCGTGCCGGACAGGGTGGTCATGTCGACCTGCGTGGCGCCATCGCAGTCGGTGTAGTCGCTGCCGGCGGGCAGGTCGATGGGTTCCGCGCCGTAAAGCACCAGGCAGACTTCGATTCCCTGCACCTGCCCCCAGTCGGCGACACCAGCGGCATCGACCGGCTGCATCACGCTGTTGCCGGGCGTACCGCCCTGGATCAGGTAGCGCACCTGGAAGTTGGCCACATTCTGGATGATGGGTTGCAGGCTGCCCGCGGTGTCATTGCCTCCGCACACGAGTTCGGCGTTGTTGTTGAGCCTGAAGATGTTTTCGACGCGCTCATCGTCACTGCCGTTGGCCGGACCGCCAAGGCAGTTGCGCGCCAGTGCCTGTGGCGTCGTGTCGGTGAAGACAGGATCCTTGTAGCGCCGATAGCCGGCGGTGATTGAAACGTCCGTGCCAGCCAGCAGATCCTCGGTCTTTCGAATGTCGAACCCCATGTCTCCGGCCCCGTCGGCCTTCTGCTCGAATGCCACCGGCAGGTTGACCTCGGTGCTGATGGCGCCGTTGACCGGGTCGGCGCGGGACGGGTCCAGGTTGAGGTAGACCGAGGCGGCCTGACGCAACTGGCTGCCAATGGCGCGCATGGCGTAGGCGCCCTGTTGCTGGATGTCGCTGGCATCGCTGACGGTGCCCGAGATGCCGCGTGAGGCCATCAGCGCTCCGGTGGCGACCGCGACAACCAGCAGGCCAAGGGCGATGCCCACCATCAGCTCGATCAGGGTCACGCCCCGTTGGGCGCGCGGGCCGGGCGGTTGCCAGGCCGTCAGGACCCGTGGTCGGTGCAGGGGGATCGATCGAGATGGAGTCATGGTGTTCATGATCCTGCGCAGTAGTAGTTGGGCACGATGGGGCTGGCCCGGTAGTCGGGTGCGCAGCGCCCCGAGACGGCGATGTACTGAAGGTGGCAGATGCGATCCGCCGGACAGGCCGTGGTGGCGCCGGCGACGAGTTCGCCATCGGCATCGTGCACGCGAGTTGCGTCGGTCTGCTGCCGGTCGTCCGCAGTAAGTCCCGTGCGCTCGTTCTCACGCCAGCTGATCATCACGCCGAGTTGACGCCGATTGTTGGTCACGGCACTTTCGGCGGGCGCGATGAACGTGCTGGCCTCGCCACCCGGCAGCGTTTGTGCAACCACCTCGCGCCATGAGGCCAGGTCACAGCCGCTGCCACTCGGACAGCCGGCATCGGACATCGGATCGGGGTCGCCGAAGCCGGCGACATACGCCGTGGCCAGGCTGCCCAGGGCGTTCGGATTGATCTTCAGGCGCTCGCCCAGGTCGTCGATCAGGCGGATCGCCTGGCCACGACGCAGAGCGGTTTGAGTGTCCGCCAGCGTGCGCATCTGCACGCCGACGATGCCCAGGATACCCAAGGCGGTGACCAGCAACGCGACCAGGGACTCGATCAGGGTGATCCCGCGCTGGCGTTGACGAGAAATGGGTTTCATGGTTTGAGTCCTGTTAACAGGCATTACCTGCAACGACACGAATGCGGCCGCCCGAACTCATGCACAGCTTGCGCGTCGAGGGGTCGGTGTCCGCTTTGTCCTGAGGATAAAAAGTCAGGCTGGGCCAGGTTCCAGCGACCATGCCCCAGCGATCGACCTGGATGGTGGCGCCGCCGCCCGAGCGTTTGACCTGCAGTCGCGCCGGTGCGTCAAACTGCTGCAGCGAATCATCCGTAGCCTCGCAAGTGCCGTTGGCGTTGTTGTCCGCGCAGACGAGCCAGCCGCAGCCCCAGTCGCCAGGGCCAGCCGCAGTGGTGCAGTCCCCGCTGTTGGGCAGCTTTTGCACGATCACGTTGCCGCCGCGCTTGATGGCCTCGGAGCGGGCGAAGTAGAACGTGGATTCAAAGCCCTCCACCGCCTGGCGCACGCGCCAGCGTTCCATCAGGGGGGTGAAGCTGGGCGCGGCAAGGGTCGCGAGGATGGCGACGATGGCCATCACCACCATCAGTTCGATGGCGGTGAACCCGTATGCAGCCTGATGGCTGCGTGGGTGCTCGGCGGACGAAATGAGTGGACGGTGCATGGCTTGCATCCTAGAAAATGCGACGGAAGGGTGCAGTGACGATCAGATGAACGGTCGTCCGCAGAAGATGAGCGGCGCCAGAACAGGCGCCGGCTGCGTTTGAAGCGTGACGGGCGTCACACCCCAGCCGCAGGGGCGAGCTACTGCCGCGCGCCGCGCAGGAACAGCCGGCCCACCGTCTGCGCCGTCTGCTCGCGCTGCGCCG
>CAYRHV010000104.1:0-7460 GCA_964424045.1 uncultured Ottowia sp.
ACCGCCAGCAGCCAGTGCTGGCCGCGCTCGTCGGGCTGCAGCTCGACGTGCGGCGCGACCGGAAAGCTGCGCGCGCGCGCCGAGGCCCGGCCCAGGCGCGGCGGCGGCAGCGCTTCGCGTTGCGTGATGACGCGGGCCAGCTCGTGTTCGAGCTCGGGCGCGGTTTCCTGCTCGTCGCCGGGGTGCACGGTGCTGACCACCTGGAAGGTGTCCAGTGCCCAGCCGCCGCGTGTGGTGTGGATGCGCGCCTCCAGGATCGAGAGGTTGGCGCGTTCGAACGAGCCGCAGATGCGCGCGAACAGCTCCAGCTGGTCGGGTGCGTGCACCAGCACCTGCAGGCCCTCGCCCGCAGGGGAAGGGCGCGTGCGGACCAGCGTCGCATCGGTGGGGGCGGCGGCCACGTGGGCGGCGATGGCGCGCGTGTGCCAGGCGATCTCGTCGGCGTCGTGGCGCATGAAGTAGCCGGCATCCAGCCGGGACCAGAGTGCATGCTCCAGCGCGGCCAGCGCACGGTCGCCTGCCAGCAGGCGCCGCGCGCGCCGCTTGCGGGCCTCGACCACGGCGTCGGCGTCGGGCGCATTGCCGCCCAGCGCACGTGCCGTCAGGCGGTAGAGGTCCTCCAGCAGCTTGCCCTTCCAGGCGTTCCAGACCTTGGGGCTGGTGCCGCGCAGGTCGGCCACGGTGAGCAGGTAGAGCGCCGTCAGGCGCCGCTGGCTGCCCACGCGCTGCGCAAAGGCATTGATCACCGCCGGGTCGCTCAGGTCCTGGGTCTGGGCCACGCGGCTCATGGCCAGGTGTTCGCGCACCAGGAACTCGAGCAGCTCGGTGTCGGCCGGGGCCAGGCTGTGTTGTACGGCAAAGCGGCGTACTTCCAGGGCGCCCAGCTCCGAATGGTCGCCGCCGCGGCCCTTGGCGACGTCGTGGAACAGGGCCGCGACGTAGAGCAGCCAGGGCTGGTCCCAGCCGGCCGCCAGCTGCGAGCAGAAGGGATACTCGTGTGCGTGCTCGGGGATGAAGAAGCGGCGCACGTTGCGCAGCACCATCAGGATGTGCTGGTCCACCGTGTAGACGTGGAACAGGTCGTGCTGCATCTGCCCGACGATGCGCCGGAACACCCACAGGTAGCGCCCCAGCACCGAAGTCTGGTTCAGCAGCCGGAAGGTGCGCGTGATGCCGCGCGGCTCGTGCAGGATGGCCAGGAAAGTGCGGTGGTTTACCGGGTCGGCGCGAAAGCGCCGGTCCATGACGGCGCGCGCGTTGTAGAGCGCGCGCAGCGTGCGCGCCGACAGGCCCAGGCTGCCGGGGCGGCGCGCGCGCAGCAGGAAGGTCTCCAGGATGGCGTGCGGACGGCGCTGGTAGAGCCGGTCGTCGGCCACCTCGATGAAGCCGGCCCGATCCAGGAAATGGTCATCGATGCGCCGCGCCACCGGGGCCGGCTCGCCACGCGCCGTGCGCAGATGCTCTTCCAGCACCTGCAGCAGGATGTCGCGCAGCTGGGCCACGGCCTTGGCAGCCCAGTAGTAGCGGCGCATCAGCAGCTCGCTGGCGCGCAGCGCCAGGCGGCCGTCGGTGCTCATCTGGTGGCGCAGGCCGAAGGACTCGGCCACCGCGCTCTGCAGCTCGAACACCAGCCGGTCCTCGCGCCGGCCCGCCACCAGGTGCAGGCGCATGCGCAGGCGCGTCAGCAGGGCTTCGTTGCGTTCCAGCTGGCGCCGCTCGTGCGCGGTCGCCAGGCCGGCACGCTCCAGGTCCTGCCAGCGCGTGCCGATGCCGGCGGCGCGTGCCACCCAGGTGATCAGCTGCAGGTCGCGCAGGCCGCCGGGCGACTCCTTGCAGTTGGGTTCCAGCGCATAAGGGGTGTCCTGGTACTTGTGGTGCCGCTGACGCATTTCCAGCCGCTTGGCGACGAAGAAGTCGAGCGCGTCCAGCTGCTGCCGGAAGCGCCGCTGGAAGTCGTCGAACAGCGGCTGGCTGCCGGCCAGGCGGCGCGCCTCGAGCAGGGCCGTCTGGACCGTGACGTCGGCCTGGGCGAGCGCCAGGCATTCGTCCACCGTGCGCACGCTGGAGCCGATCTCCAGGCCGCTGTCCCAGCAGCGGGCGATGAAGTGCTCGATGCGTTCGCGCAGCGCGGTATCCCGCGCCGGATCCTCGCCATCGGCCAGCAGCACCAGCACGTCGATGTCGGAGTGCGGATAGAGCTCGCTGCGGCCATAGCCGCCGACCGCGACCAGGGCGCAGCGATGGTCGAAGCCGCACTGGCGCCAGAGGGCCTGCAGGCTGCGGTCGGCCAGCTGTGCGAGCTGCCCAAGCGCAGTCTGCACGCGGCGCGACGACAGCGCGACCTCACGCAGGCGGGCCAGCAGCTCGGCCTTGCGAGCGCGGAAGTCGGGACCGGGCACCGCGGCCGCGGCTGGCGTGGTGGCGCGGCTGGCCGGCATGGCGGTGCCGGCGGCAGCGATCAGGCCGCCGCGTGTGCCATGCCCTGGACGAAGTCGGGCACGGCGGGGCTGCCTTCGGAGAGCGTCAGCACCTCATAGCCGGTCGGCGTGACCAGGATGGTGTGCTCCCATTGCGCCGACAGCGACCGGTCCTTGGTGACGATGGTCCAGCCGTCGGGCATTTCCTTGATCTCGCGCCGGCCGATGTTGACCATCGGCTCGATGGTGAAGGTCATGCCGGGCACCAGTTCCACGCCGGTGCCCGGCTTGCCGTAGTGCAGCACCTGCGGATCCTCGTGGAAGTTCTGCCCGATGCCGTGGCCGCAGAACTCGCGCACCACCGACAGCCGGTGGCCCTCGATGAAGGTCTGAATCGCGTGGCCGATGTCGCCCAGGTGCGCGCCGGCGCGCACCTGTTCGATGCCCAGCCACATCGACTCGTAGGTCAGCTGGCACAGGCGGCGCGCCGCGATCGAGCAGTCGCCGACCTCGAACATGCGGCTGGTGTCGCCATACCAGCCCTCGGGCGTGATGACGGTGACGTCGACGTTCACGATGTCGCCCTTCTTCAGCACCTTGTCGCCGGGAATGCCGTGGCAGACCACGTGGTTGACCGAGGTGCACAGGTGGCCGGGGTAGGGCGGGTAGCCCGGCGGCTGGTAGCCGATGGTGGCCGAGCGCGTGCCCTGGCGCGCCATGCATTCGGCGCCCAGGCGGTCGATCTCGAGCGTGGTGACGCCCGGCTGGATGTGGGGGGTGAGGAAGTCCAGCACTTCGGCCGCCAGGCGGCAGGCGACGCGCATGCCGGCGATGCCGGCCTCGTCCTTGATGGTGATGCTCATGGCCCGAAATTATCCCATCCGGGCTGCGATGGTGCTGGCGCGCCTTCGGGGGTGGCACCAGCGGCATCGATAGAATCCGGGCGTTCTTCGCGCCGAGCCGGTCCCGGCGGTGGTGGCGCCGCGTCGTGGCGTCCGGCGCGCCTGCGGTTTCAGCCTGTCCTGCCCCCCGTGACCCAGCCCGTTCATTTCTTCGTCGGCGGCAACGCCCTGAGCGCGTTTCGCGCCCGGGGCCTGCTGGCGCGCCTGCAGGCGGTGCAGGCTTCCGTCACCGCGGTGACCGCGTGCCACGTGCACGTCGCAGCCTTTGACGCGCCGCCCCAGCCGGAGACGGTGGAACGTCTGGCCGCGCTGCTGGCCGATGGCAACCCGGCGCCTGCCGAGGCCGCGGATGGCGATGTCAGCTTCGTCGTCGCGCCGCGCCTGGGCACGGTCTCGCCCTGGGCCAGCAAGGCCACCGACATCGCGCGCAACTGCGGCATCGCGCTGCGCCGGGTGGAGCGCATCGTGGAGTACCGGATCGGCCTCAAGTCGGGCCTGCTGGGGCGCCGGCCGCTGCCCGCGGCCGAGCGCGCGGCGCTGGCCGCGCTGCTGCACGACCGCATGACCGAGTGCGTGCTCGAGACGCGCGCCGAAGCGGCAGCGCTGTTCGACACCCTGACGCCCGAGCCGCTGGCGCACGTCGACGTGCTGGGCCAGGGTCGGGTGGCGCTGGAGCGCGCCAACCGCGACTGGGGCCTGGCGCTGGCCGACGACGAGATCGACTACCTGGTGCAGGCCTTCACCCAGCTGGCGCGCAACCCGACCGACGTCGAGCTGATGATGTTCGCGCAGGCCAACAGCGAGCACTGTCGGCACAAGATCTTCAACGCCGCCTTCACGATCGACGGCGTGGCGCAGGACGAGAGCCTGTTCGCCATGGTGCGACACTCGCACCGGCACAGCCCGCAGCACACCGTCATCGCCTACAGCGACAACGCCGCCGTGATGGAAGGCCACGCGGTCGAGGCCTTCCAGGCCGCGCCCGACCCGGCCGCGGGCGTGCCCGGCGCTGCGCCCTACCGGGCGCAGGTGGCGCTGCGCCACGTGCTGATGAAGGTCGAGACGCACAACCACCCGACCGCGATCAGCCCGTTCCCCGGGGCCAGTACCGGCGCTGGCGGCGAGATCCGCGACGAGGGTGCGACCGGACGCGGCGCCCTGCCCAAGGCGGGCCTGACGGGCTTCACGGTGAGCCGGCTGTGGGACAGCCCGCACGGCCGGCCGGCGCACATGGCCAGCGCGCTGCAGATCATGACCGAAGGGCCGCTGGGCGGCGCCGCCTTCAACAACGAGTTCGGCCGGCCGAACCTGCTGGGCTATTTTCGCGAATACGAGCTGGCCGTCGGCGCACCCGGCCAGCAGGTGCTGCGCGGCTACCACAAACCGATCATGATCGCCGGCGGCCTGGGCAGCATCGACGCGCGCCTGACCGAGAAGATCCGCTTTCCGGCCGGCAGCCTGCTGATCCAGCTCGGCGGCCCCGGCATGCGCATCGGTCTGGGCGGCGGCGCGGCCAGTTCGCTGGCCAGTGGTGCCAACGCGGCCGAGCTCGACTTCGATTCGGTGCAACGCGGCAACCCCGAGATGCAGCGGCGCGCGCACGAGGTGATCGCGCGCTGCCAGGCACTGGGCCAGGCGAACCCGATCCTGGCGATCCACGACGTGGGCGCCGGCGGCCTGTCGAACGCCTTTCCGGAGCTGGTGCACGACGCCGGCCGCGGCGCGCGCTTCGACCTGCGCGCCGTGCCGCTGGAGGAGAGCGGCCTGGCGCCGAAGGAAATCTGGTGCAACGAAAGCCAGGAGCGCTACGTGCTGGCGATCGCGCCGGCGTCGCTGCCGCTGTTCGAGCAGCTGTGTGCGCGCGAGCGCTGCCCGTTTGCCGTGGTGGGCGAGGCCACCGAGGCGCGCCAGCTCGAGGTGCTCGACGCCAGCGCTGACGCCGCCGACCAGCCGGTCGGGATGCCGATGGACGTGCTGCTGGGCCAGCCGCCGCGCATGCAGCGCGACGTCAGGAGCGTGGAGCGCGCCTTCGTGCCGCTGCAGCTCGACGATGTGACACTGCAGGACGCCGTGATCCAGGTGCTCGGCCACCCCACGGTGGCGAGCAAGCGCTTTCTGGTCACGATTGGCGACCGCACCGTGGGCGGGCTCACGCACCGCGACCCGATGGTCGGGCCCTGGCAGCTGCCGGTGGCCGACTGCGCCGTCACCCTGGCCGACCATGCCGGCTTTGCCGGCGAGGCCATGAGCATGGGCGAGCGCACGCCGCTGGCGGCGCTCGACGCGCCGGCCTCGGGCCGCATGGCGGTGGCCGAGAGCATCACCAACCTGCTGGCGGCGCCGATCGAGCTGACGCGCGTCAAGCTCAGCGCCAACTGGATGGCCGCCTGCGGCGAGCCGGGCGAAGACGCCGACCTGTATGCCACCGTGCGCGCCGTGGCGCGCGAGCTGTGCCCCGCGCTCGGCATCTCGATCCCGGTCGGCAAGGACAGCCTGTCGATGCGCACGCAGTGGACCGACGAGGGCGGCGTGGCGCGCCAGGTGGTGTCGCCGGTGAGCCTGATCGCCACCGCCTTCGCCAGCGTCGACGACGTGCGCGGCACGCTCACGCCCCAGCTGGACCGCGACGAGGCGGACAGCAGCCTGATCCTGATCGACCTCGGCCATGGGCGCCACCGCATGGCCGGCAGCATCCTGGCGCAGGCGCTGGGGCAAAGCGGCTGCCCGGTGGCCGATGGCGTGCCGGACCTGGACGAGCCGCGGGACCTGATCGCGCTGGTCGCCGCCGTGAACCAGCTGCGCGCCGAGGGCCGCATCCTGGCCTACCACGACCGCAGCGACGGCGGCCTGCTGGCCTGCGTGGCCGAGATGGCCTTTGCCGGCCAGGTCGGCGTGGCGCTGAACGTCGACCTGCTGGTGAACGAGGGCGACGGCATCAGCGACAGCCGCATGGAGTCGGGCGAGGGCAAGGAGTGGGCCAGGCAGGTCAGCGGCCGGCGCCACATCGCGACGCTGAAGGCGCTGTTTGCCGAGGAACTCGGCGTCGTGCTGCAGGTGCGCACCGCCGAGCGCGACGCCGCCATGGCGGTGCTGCGCGCGCACGGCCTGGTGCGCCACAGTCACGTGATCGGCAAGACACGCCCGCAGGCCGCGCCGCTCGATCAGGGCAAGGGCGAGCTGACCGTGTGGCGCGATGGCGCCCGGGTGTTCGGCGCCAGCCTGCAGGATCTGCAGCAGGTCTGGGACAGCGTGAGCTGGAAGATCGCGCGCGAGCGCGACCATCCGGACTGCGCCGATGCCGAGCACGCCGCCGCCGGCGACCCGGGCGATCCGGGCCTGTCGGTGGCGCCCAGCTTCGATCCGGCCGAGGACGTCGCTGCGCCGTATCTGCAGCTGGCGCGCCCGCGCGTGGCGATCCTGCGCGAGCAGGGCGTCAATTCCCACGTCGAGATGGCCTATGCCTTCAGCGCCGCCGGCTTCGACGCCTTCGACGTGCACATGACCGACCTGCAGGCCGGCCGCGCGCGCCTGGCCGACTACCAGGGCCTGGTGGTGTGCGGCGGCTTCAGCTACGGCGACACCCTGGGCGCCGGTGTCGGCTGGGCGCGCTCGATCCGGTTCAGCGCGCCGCTGTCCGAGCAGTTCCAGGCCTTCTTCGGCCGCGCCGACAGCTTCGCCCTGGGTGTCTGCAACGGCTGCCAGATGTTCGCCGAGCTGGCCGACATCATCCCCGGCGCCGAGCACTGGCCGCGCTTCACCACCAACCTGAGCGAGCGCTTCGAGGCGCGCCTGGCGATGGTCGAGGTGCTGGACTCGCCCAGCATCTTCCTGGCCGGCATGGCCGGCAGCCGGCTGCCGATCGCGGTCTCGCACGGCGAAGGCCATGCCAGCTTCGACCAGCGCGGTGACGCGAGCCAGGTGATCGCCGCCCTGCGCTTCGTCGACCACCACGGCCAGCCGACCGAGCAATACCCCTTCAACCCCAACGGCAGCCCTGGCGGCCTGACCGCGGTGACGACGGCGGATGGGCGCTTCACCGCCATGATGCCGCACCCCGAGCGGGTGTTTCGCAACGTGCAGATGAGCTGGACCGACGGCGACCGCAGCGCCTTCAGCCCCTGGATGCGGCTCTGGCGCAATG
>CAYRHV010000105.1:0-7313 GCA_964424045.1 uncultured Ottowia sp.
ATCTGGCGTTGGTTTGAATGTCGAAAGCTGCGGGTTGCGTCCTTCGATGGGATGAAGTTTCGGCCAGAAGCACGATTAAAAAAACCCCTTCGATGCGATATCACTATTTCGATTTTGGAAACAATGATCGAATCGAAACCAGGTCTGGTTCGACACGACAGGCTCGCGCCGGAGCCGGCCCGACGGCAATCGCCACCGTGCGATCGGGACCGGCCTGCGATGGTCCGGAGACGCCTTCATCGGGCGCCTCGTTCGCCCGGCCGGAGCGGGGGCATCATTCCCGGATCAACATGACCTCGAAATGTCGATTCCGCCCGCCCTCCTCGCCGATGCCGTCCTGTTGCTGCACCTGGCGGTGGTCGCCTTCATCGTCCTGGGCCTAGCCCTGATCCTGGTCGGCGGCCGGCGCGGCTGGCGCTGGGTGCGCCGACGCTGGCTGCGCCTGCTGCACATTACCGCCATCGCGGTGGTGGTGGCGCAGGCCTGGCTGGGCCGCTATTGCGGGCTGACCGTGCTGGAGTCGTGGCTGCGCCGCCAGGCTGGCCAGCCGGCCTACGAGCGCAGCTTCGTCGCGCACTGGGTGCATCGGCTGCTCTATTACGACGCACCGATGTGGGTCTTCGCCCTGCTCTACACCCTGTTCGGTCTGCTGGTGCTGTGGGCGTGGCGGCGCTACCCGCCGGGGGAATAAAGTACCCCCTATGTCGCTGCGCTCCATCCCCCTGGAAGGGGGACGCACAAGGCCTGACCAGACAGGGCAATCGGCTGCGCGTGAGCGCCTGGTCGGGCCGCCATCGAGGCGGCGGGCGCAGCCGGGTTGGACACCCGGCGAGCACGGCAACGATGAGGGCGGCCCGGCCAGGCACTCACCCGAAGGGCCACAGCCTGAGCCGGCACATGACGGCGTTGCGCGCCTTGCCAAGGCCGCCAGCATTGGCTGCGGCACGCGCCTTGTCCTGCGCCGGCTCAGACTGCGGCGCGCAGTCGATTGCCCTGCCTGGTCAGGCTTGGCCCAGGGGAACCCTGGTCACGGGTGCCCCGCATGGCCTGCTTCGCGGCCCTCGGGCGCCCACCGAAAGCGGCGGGCGCAGCCGGGCTGGGCACCTGGTGAGCACGGCAACGATGAAGGCGGCCCGGCCAAGCGCTCACGCACAGTCGATCGCCCTGCCTGGTCAGGCCCGGCCCAGGGGGACCCTGGTCACGGGTGCCCCGTATGGCCTGCTCCGCGGCCATCAGAGTCGTGGTGTTGCACGCGCTGAGTGGTAGCGCGCTCACGCGGTGCGTCTCGCCCGGCACCACCGGCGTCGGTGATCAGCCGAGCGCCGTGTCGAGGAACATCATCACCGCGAAGCCCAGCATCAGGCCGACGGTGGCCGCGGTCTCGTGCCCGTTGCGATGGGTCTCGGGAATGACCTCGTGCGAGACGACGAAGATCATGGCACCGGCGGCCAGGCCGAGCCCGATCGGATAGGCCAGGGGCATCCCGCTCGCCACCCCCAGGCCGGCCACGGCGCCCAGCGGCTCCATCAGGCCGGAGGCGACGGCGATCGCAATCGCCGACCCCAGCGACTGGCCGATGGCGCGCAGGGCCAGTGCCACGGCCAGGCCTTCGGGAATGTCCTGGATCGCAATCGCCGTGGTCAGCGGCAAGCCCACCGCCATGTCGCCGCGCGCGAAGCTGACCCCGATCGCCATGCCCTCGGGCAGGTTGTGCAGGATGATCGCCAGCACGAACAGCCAGACGCCGTTGAAGCGCGCGTCCGTGGGGCCGTGCGGCCCCGAGCTTTCATGCGCATGGGGCGTGAAGTAGTCCAGCCCCAGCATCAGCAGCACGCCCAGCCCCAGGCCCACGACCACCACCAGCGCTCCGGCGACGCTGTTGCCGACCAGCGTGTTGGCGGCTTCCAGGCCCGGCAGGATGAGCGAGAACGAGCTGGCCGACAGCATCATGCCGGCGGCAAAGCCCAGCATGGCGTCGCGCATCGCCGTTTCCACGCTGCGCACCGCCAGAGCCAGCAGGGCGCCCAGCGCGGTGGCGCCAAAGCCGGCCAACCCGCCCAGCAGCGCCAGGTGCAGGTTCGGCCGGTTGGCATCGGAGAAGGCCTCGACCCCGCTCATCAGCAGCAGCAGAAGAATGCCGACCATGGCCGCCAGCAGGGCCAGCGCCGGGGCGCGGTGCGCGCGCAGCTGGCGCAGCCAGGCCTGGACCAGCGAGGGCGGGCGGGCGGAGGTGGAAGCGGGGCTCAAGCGATGCTCCCGCGCGAAGGCAATTGGGGCACCGGTTCGACCGACCGCACGGCGAGGCCCGGCCTCATGTCTCGGCCTCAGGCGCTGCCCGCGCGGGCGATGACCTCGGGATTGAGCGCGGTCTGCACCCGGCCTTCGGTCAGGTAGCCGATCAGGTTGTCGGCCGCCAGATTCGCCATGGCCCGACGCGTCGGCACGGTGGCGCTGGCGATGTGCGGCGTCAGCGCGACGTTGCTGCAGGCCAGCAGGTCGGGGTGCACGTGGGGCTCGCCCTCGAACACGTCGAGGCCGGCGGCCGCGATGCGCCCCGCGCGCAGGGCCGCGGCCAATGCCGCGTCGTCGACCACGCCGCCGCGGCCGATGTTGACCAGGGTAGCCGTCGGCTTCATCAGCGCCAGTTCGGCAGCACCGATCAGGTGCCGTGTCTCGGGCGTGAGCGGCAACACCAGCATCACGTGGTCGGCGCTCTTGAGCAATTCCTCCTTGCTGACCAGGCGTGCACCGCCGACCGCCTGCTCCTCGGCCTCGGGCAGGCGCTTGCGGTTGTGGTAGATCACGCGCATGCCGAAGCCGAGCGCGCCACGGCGCGCGATGGCCTGACCGATGCGGCCCATGCCGAAGATGCCGAGCGTGGCGCCGTGCACGTCCTGGCCGACCAGCATGTCGTAGGCCCAGCGCTGCCACTTGCCGGCACGCAGAAAGTGCTCGCCCTCGGTGATGCGGCGTGCCGCCGCCATCAGCAGCGCAAAGCCGCCGTCGGCCGTGGTCTCGGTCAGCACGTCGGGGGCGTTGGTGGCCAGCACGCCGGCCGCCGTCATGGCGGCCAGGTCGAAGTTGTTGTAGCCCACCGCCATGTTGGCGCAGATCCGCAGCTCGGGGCAGGCGGCGACGACGGCGGCATTGATGCGCTCGGCACCGGTGGTGAAGACACCCCACTTGCCCTGCAGCCGGGCAATCAGCTCGTCCTGCGTCCACTGCGCGTCCGACTGGTTGTCGGTGACCTCGAAGTGCTGGGCCAGCTTGTCCAGGATTTCGGGAAAGATGGGACGGGCGACGAGGACGGCGGGACGGGAGCGGTCAGGACGGGTCATGGCCCAAGTTTAGGGCCTCCGCCGATCAGCAGGCGTCGGCCAATACGGCCTTGAGCGATTCGATGAAGGCCTCGGTGCGCCGCGGCAGCAGGCTGCGCCCCGGCGTGACGCACCAGATGACCGTGGGCGGCAGGCACCAGCGCGGCAGCACCCGTGCCAGGCTGCCCTGTGCCACCAGCGGAGCGGCAAAGCGCTCCGACAGGGCGACGATGCCCAGCCCGCGTACCGCCAGCGCCTGCTGCAGGCCCAGCGAGTTGGCGGCCAGGCTGCGCTCCGGCAGGCCCTCCCAGCGGGCGCTGCCCCGCGTCAGTCGCCATGGCGGCCGATCGCCGCTGCTGGTCACCAGCACCAGGCCCATGTGGCCATCCAGTTCGCCCGGCTGGCCTGGCGTGCCGTGGCGGCGCAGGTAGTCGGGGCTGGCGTAGAGGCCGCCCGCCAGCGTCGCCAGGCGCCGCGCCACCAGCGTGCGATCGTCCGGCAGCTGGGTCGCCGCGCGCACGGCGACGTCAAAACGCTCGACCGCCAGATCGACCCGGCGCGGCGACAGGTCGAGCTCGATCCGCAGGTCCGGATAGCGATCGGTGAAATGCGCGATCACGTCCACCAGCGACAGTTCCTGGAACTCGGGCGGCAGCGACACGCGCAGCGTGCCGTGCGGCACGGCCTGCCGGTGCAGCGCCAGCGCCGTCGCCTCCTCGGTCTCGTCCAGCAGGCGCTGGGCATGCACCAGCATGCGCTGGCCGAATTCGGTCAGCGCCAGGCGACGCGTGCTGCGCTGCATCAGGCGCTCGCCCAGGGCATTCTCCAATTCCGACAGGCGCCGCGACAGCGTCGCCTTGGGCATGCCGGTGACGTCCGCGGCGTGCGTGAAGCTGCCCGCGTGCACGATGTGCGCGAACAGGATGAGGTCGTTGGCGTGCAGGTCGATGGGCGTCATGAGTCCACATCTTGCACCGGATTGGGTGCGTTTATTGTTCCAAATATGGAATTGTATTGTTGATTCTTACCCGTTTTTCTTTTCAATCCATACAAATAGAATTCCTGGGACTCAACCCGGCGGAGCCTACCGAGTGCATGGTAGGCCCGGGGCATCCAGA
This sequence comes from uncultured Ottowia sp., assembly GCA_964424045.1. Classification (GTDB taxonomy): domain Bacteria; phylum Pseudomonadota; class Gammaproteobacteria; order Burkholderiales; family Burkholderiaceae_C; genus Ottowia. The sequence goes on from CAYRHV010000105.1 coordinate 4,436, forward strand.
CACGGGCCAGCGGCCGGGCCGCAGCCGAAACAACAAGACAAGGACAGACACATGGGACTTTTGATCGACGGCCAGTGGCACGACCAGTGGTATGACACGGCCAGCACCGGCGGGCGCTTCGTGCGCAGCGACGCCCAGTTCCGTCACTGGGTGACCCCGGATGGCCGGGCCGGCCCCACCGGCGACGCCGGCTTCCGGGCCGAGCCGGGGCGCTACCACCTCTACGTGTCGCTGGCCTGCCCCTGGGCCAACCGCACGCTGATCCTGCGCGCCCTCAAGGGGCTCGAGTCCCTGATCAGCGTCTCGGTCGTCAATCCCTACATGGGCGCCCATGGCTGGACCTTCGAGCCCGGCCCGGGCGTCATTGCCGATCCGGTCGGCGCGGCGCAGTACCTGTACCAGGTCTACCAGCGCGCCCGGCCTGACTACAGCGGCCGCGTGACGGTGCCCATCCTCTGGGACCTGCAGCAGGACACCATCGTCAGCAACGAGTCGGGCGACATCATCCGCATGCTGAATTCGGCCTTCGACGGCGTCGGCGCCCGGGCCGGCGACTACGCGCCGGCTGACCTGCTGCCACAGATCGACGCCCTCAACGCCGACCTCTACGATCGCGTCAACAACGGCGTCTACAAGGCCGGCTTCGCGACCGCGCAGGACGTCTATGAGCAGGAGGTGGGCCAGCTGTTCGCACGCCTGGACGACCTGGAGCAAACGCTGGGACGCCAGCGCTGGCTGCTCGGAGATCGCCTGACCGAGGCCGACTGGCGCCTGTTCACCACCCTGATCCGCTTCGACGCCGTCTACCACGGCCACTTCAAGTGCAACCTGCGGCGCATTGCGGACTACCCGAACCTGTGGAGCTACACGCGCGAGCTTTACCAGTGGCCGGGCGTGGCGGCGACGGTGGACTTCGACCACATCAAGCAGCACTACTACCGCAGCCACCCGAGCATCAACCCGAACGGCATCGTGCCGGCCGGCCCCCTCCTCGACCTGGCGCGCGCGCCGGACCGCAATATCCCCACCCCCTGAACCCCAAAAGGAGAACATCATGAGCGTCAAACTCGCCATCCTCTACTACTCGACCTACGGCACCAACCACAAGATGGCCGAGATCGCCGCCGAGGCGGCGCGTGCCGCCGGCGCCGAGGTGCGCCTGCTGAAGGTGCCCGAGACGGCACCGGCCGAAGTCGTCGCCAGCGTCGACGCCTGGCAGGCCCAGACCGAGAAGACCGCCAACGTGCCGGTGGCCACCCCCGCCGACATGGAATGGGCAAACGCCTTCCTGATCTCGGCCCCGACCCGCTTTGGCGTCATGGCCAGCCAGATGCGCGCCTTCATCGACACCCTGGGCGGCGTCTGGGCCAAGGGCGGCCTGGCGAACAAGGCGATCTCCGCCATGTCCTCGGCGCAGAACATGCACGGCGGCCAGGAAACCACGCTGCTGTCGTTCTACGCCACCGCCATTCACTGGGGCGGCATCGTCGTCGCGCCAGGCTACACCGACCCGGTGATCTTCAAGACGCGCGGCAACCCCTACGGCTACTCGCACACCCAGGGCACCGAGTTCACCGACGACGACCGGGCCGCGATCGCGCACCAGGCACGCCGCCTGGTCGACGTGGCAGCCAAGCTGGCCTGAACATGCGCAAGCGCTCCAGCGGGCCCCGGCCTGCTGGGGCACACGCGGCCGCGGCGGTCGCGCCACCCGGGACGCACGAAATGAAACGAGAACGATTATCGTTTACGCTATGATCGTTTCCCTCTGCAATTCGATCTCCTTCCCGATCAAGAACCCCATGCCCAAGACCCGCCTGCTGGCCACGGCCCTCGCCCTGGCCACCGTTCTGTTTGCAAGCCCCGCGCAGGCCCAGGAGCAGTCGATCAACCTCTACTCGGCGCGCCACTACGCGTCCGACGAGTTGCTCTACAACGACTTCACCAAGGCCACCGGGATCAAGATCAACCGGGTGGACGCCGACGATGCCGGCATCATCGCGCGCCTGAAGGCCGAGGGCAGCGCCTCGCCGGCCGACGTCATCCTGCTGGTCGACGCGGCCCGCCTGTGGCGCGGCGAGGAAGCCGACCTGTTCCTGCCGATCCGCTCCGAGGTGCTGGAAAACGCCGTCCCGGCGCAATTGCGCGCCAAGCCCGAGGCCGACGGCGGCATCACCTGGTTCGGTTTCTCGACCCGGGCCCGCGTCATCGTCTACGACAAGGTCCGCGTCAAGCGCTCCGACGTCGACAGCTACGAGAAGCTGGCCGACCCGGCGAACAAGGGCAAGCTGTGCATCCGCAGTGGCTCGCACCCCTACAACCTGAGCCTGTTCGGCGCCATGCTCGAGCACATGGGCCCCGAGAAAACCGAAGTCTGGCTCAAGGGCCTGGTGGACAACATGGCACGCGCGCCCAAGGGTGGCGACACCGACCAGATCAAGGCGGTGGCCGCCGGCGAATGCCAGATTGCGGTGAGCAACAGCTACTACCTGGCGCGCCTGATCCGCTCCAACAAGCCCGAGGACCGCGAAGTCGCCGAGAAGGTCGGCGTGGTGTTCCCGAACCAGTCGAGCTGGGGCACGCACGTCAACATCGCCGGCGGCGCGGTCGCGCGTCACTCGAAGAACGTCGAGGGGGCAATCCGCTTCCTCGAATACCTGGCCAGCCCGGAGGCGCAGGATCACTTCGCCAACGGCAACAACGAGTGGCCGGTGGCCAAGGGCGTGCGCTTCAACAACCCGGCGCTCAAGTCCATGACCGGCGGCAGCGGCGAATTCAAGTCCGAAACCATCCCGGTCGCCGCCGTGGGCATGCACCAGGTCCAGGTGCAGCAGATGCTGGACCGCGTCGGCTTCAAGTAAGCCGGGTTCTCGGGACC
>CAYRHV010000106.1:0-7283 GCA_964424045.1 uncultured Ottowia sp.
ACGTCGGTGGCCTGGCCCAGGCAGGCACGCAGGAAGCGGTCGTTTTGGAGGGGTGGGAAGGTCATAGGGGGATTGTCGCAGCGCAGCGCGCCTCTCTTGCGAGCTGCAAACGCTCGACCGCGGATGCGCTGCGTACGAGGGATTTGTGCAGCGTTGCCCTAAAGCGTGTGGATGCCGCACGCTTTCAGATAGTCGTAGGTCGCGTCGTAATAGCTCGGGTCGCGTGTCGGGTCGCCTGCGTCACCTTCTGGGACCACGATCGCCATGCCCTGCCGAGCACGGGTCAGCAGCACGCGATAGGCGTTGAGCTGATAGCGTCGGCGTTGTTCGTCGTTGATTCGCTGCCATTTGCTGCCACGAAAACTGAAATGGCTCCAGCCTTCTTCGGTGCGGCGAAAGTCGCCATCCCATGCGACGCAAGTCCAGTCGAGCTCGAGTCCTTGCACTTGAAATTCGGTCGCCACGTCTTCCAGGTAGTAGCTGCTGCGTACGTCGTCCTTGTCGTTGAGGAACCAGTGGACAGGGTCGATCTGCGGCCGCACGTCGATGGCATGGGGTTTCAGACGCTCCGCCTGGCTGGAGACGATCAGGCCGTAGCGCTCGCTGCCACGTGCTTGATCGCGGACCCAGGCTTTTGCCGTTGTGAGGGAGCGCGTCAACGTGACAGGATATTTGGGTGAAAATTCCTCATACAGGGTTCGTGCGGTCTCAACCTCGCCATCCAGCAAGGCTTTGACCCAATTGCTGACGTGCTCGGCACGAAACGAACGCATCGAGACGGAAAGGTGCAGTTCGTCGTGATAGTGCACGCGACCGTGCAACGCATCGAGTAGGTCCTTTGCTTGGTATTCCTGCGCCGTCAGATTCGGCGCCGCAAATACTTCCCAGCTCGAGTAGTCGTCTCGGACTGCTTGTAGCCAGCCCGCGATCCCAGCTTCCCCGGTGTTGATTTCCTGCCCGCCGCCTACCAGGCAGACGACGACTGCCCAGTCGGGGTGGCGGTCCATGCACGAAATCAGAAAACGGGGTTCGGATTGATTGAAGTCTGCCACGCCCTTCTTTTGTTTCATGAATGCCGCAGTTTGTTGTGCGTCCCATGCGCGCTGGGCTTCATCGAACAGGGTGACATGCTCTGCTGGGGGTCGAGGGTCCTTCAAGCAGTCATCGCGGAAGTGATGCACATTTTGAATAAAGGTCTTCACTTCGCTTTGGGCAACGCCTTTCTTCAGCTTGAGGCCTCGAATCTGCGCTTGCTGGACTTTGTCACGCGCCAATGCTTCGTGTAGCACTCGAACCAATGGTCCGTTGCCCGAGAGAAACACGCTGTACAGCTCATCTTCCGGTTGGAAGTAGCGTGTCGCGATGTTCAGCCCAATCAGTGTTTTGCCGGCACCCGGTACGCCGGTAACAAAGCAAATAGCCTTGCGCCCCAGGCGCCGACTCTCGGAGATGATGTGCTCCAGTTGTGCTGAGGTTTGCGCCAGATTGATGGCGCCGGCATCGCTACGCGACAGCGCTTTGACGTCGTGTCCTGCATAGAGTGCGGTCGCCGCTTCGACGATCGTCGGCGTCGGTTGGTAGCGTCCTTTAGCCCATTCGGTTGGCTCGATTTGTTCTTCGGGACAGTATGCGAGCACGGCGCTCAGTGCCGTAGCCAGTCCGCTGGTGTTGACGCCCATTGGATGTAAGACCCGATCACCTTTGGTTTCGGCAGGCTCCGCAGCGCCAGCATGCTTGGCATCTGTCGCAATCAAGATGGGGGCAATGACGGCGTGATGGCTGGTTTCGTGGAAGTTTTTTTAAATCCAGCGCATAGTCCATCACCTGGTCATATGCGTGCGCTGAATAGTGCGTCTCGCCCACCTTGTATTCCAGGACGAACAACACGCCGTTCAACAACAACAGGACGTCAATGCGCCGCCCCATGCGAGGGATGGCGTATTCGAAATGGATCGAACCTGTGTTGCCAGGCACCACCCAGCTGGGTAGTAATGCCTGCAGATGTCGAATCTGAAACAGCCAGGCGTTGCGTTGCAGGTCGGTCACTGGGAAGTGGCTTTGCTGCACCAGGGCGCCGAGGATCTCGTTCTCGGAATGCCCGATGAATTCCTTCAGAGTGGCGTGATAGGCGGCACGGTCCATGGCTCGTCAGCGTAACAGAGCGCTTCCGCTTTGAGCCTTGCACGCGTCGGATGAGTCGCGCGCTATTTCTGTTGACACAGTCGCGCCAGCACTTGACGCTTGGCCGCATGCGGCCCCGGTCGTTGGTTAAGCTATTGACGGCGACCTCAGCGCAGCCCGCTCAGTGGCAGTTGCAGCGGATTGAAGGGCCGGCCATTGAGCTGTAGGCTGGCGCCTTGCGATTGCAGCTGCGCCACATAGCGTTCACCTTCGTCTTGTAGCCAGCCCTTCTGCACCAGTTGCTGCGCGAAGGCCTCGAATTGCGCCGTCGAGGCCTGGGACACTTCACTCGATTCGGCCAGCAACGGCAGCCAAGCCTTGGGCAGCTGCAGGCGGGCGTCGATGCGCAGGCGCTGGAGTACCGTCAGCTGCCAGGGCAGCGCAGCGAGTGCCGCAGGTGCATCGGCTGGCTGTGCGTCGACGGCCAGACCGTACTCGATTTCGGCCTGGCCGGCCTCGGCGTGGCTGGCGGACAAGCGGCCGCGGTAGGCCGGGCCACGTGCCAGTAGCTGGCGCAGTGCCGGATCGAGCGTCTGCTTTGCTTGTCGACTGGCGCGCGTGCCCGCCTTCGTGGCCAGCAACTGCTGAATTTGATGCAGTGCTGCCGCGTCGATCCGTTCGATCTCACTGTCCTGCTCCATGGTCTGCAGCTCGATGCCGCCCATGCTGCCGCTGGCCAGCAGGCTCGAGCGACCCTGCAGCAGGCCGTCGTCGAGTCGTGCTTCGCTATGCAGTTGCAGCTCGCGCAGCCGGGTTAAAGGCTGCATCGTGTCGGCGTCGTGGTGCGTCAGCTCGAGGGTGGCGATGCGACCTTGGATCCAGCCGGGCAGCAACGGCCACTGGGCATCGGCGAGCTGCAGCTCGTAGCTCAGATCGAGCCCCGCCAACCCCAGTTCCAGACTCGGTCCCGCGGCGGAATCACTGCGCCGCGAATGGACGCTGAGCTGGGGTAGCTGCACCCGGCCACGCTGCATGCTCGCGTCGGCCGGCAGGCTGAATTCATGGCGCAGCGTCTGCCATTGCACACGGTCGCTCGGCTGTGCAGGATCGGCAACCCGGCCCGCGGGCAGGATCAATGTGCCACGAATGCTGCCATCAAAACCAACCTCGCTGGTCAGCTCGGGCGGTTCGGCCTGGACAAATGCCTGGCGCAGCGTTGCACTCGGCCCGTCGATGGCGCTGATCCGAGTCTGGACCTGCGCTGCAACTAACCGCCAGGCATCCAGCAGAGGGCCATGCTGGATCGTGCTGTCCAGCGTCAAGCGCCACGGTGCCTGCGGATCGATGGGCGGCGCATTCAAGCGCAGCGTGACGCTGCTGCGCGCGCTTCGCAGGCCGCGCTCGTAGTGGTGCTGAATGACCGCGTCGGGACCCAGCACGGAACGCAGTTGCGCCAGTAGCACGTCGTGCTGCGCCTGCGCCCGGCTGCCCAGCCACCAGCTACTGCCCAGGTAGACGGCACCCAGCAAGGCCACGGCCAGCGCGGCCGTTGTGATCTTGCGGCTCATGGCGGATCGATCCCCTGGTGCGAAGCGGCTTATCTTAGCCAGAGGTCGCTGAGGGCTCAGATGCGCCGCAAGACCGGCGCCAGCGCCGCCCCGGTGTGCGTGCCCGCCCGCACCACCTCCTCCGGCGTGCCTTCGGCCACGATGCGGCCGCCACCGTCGCCGCCTTCGGGACCGAGATCGATGATCCAGTCGGCTTCGGCGATGAGATCGAGGTCGTGCTCGATCACGACCACGCTGTGGCCGCCACCGACCAGGCGGTGCAGCACGCGGATGAGCTTTTCCACGTCCTGCATGTGCAGGCCGACGGTGGGCTCGTCCAGCACGTAGAGGGTGTGCGGCACCTTGCGGCCGCGCTTGGTCACATCATCGCGCACCTTGCTGAGTTCGGTCACCAGCTTGATGCGCTGCGCCTCGCCGCCGCTCAGGGTGGGCGAGGGCTGGCCTAGGGTCAGGTAGCCGAGGCCGACGTCCTGCAGCAGTTGCAGCGGGTGCGCGATATTGGGCATGGAGGCGAAGAACTCCACCGCCTCGTCGACCTCCATCTGCAGCACCTGGCCGATGCTCTTGCCGCGCCAGGTGACGGCCAGGGTCTCGGGGTTGAAGCGGGCGCCGTGGCAGACCTCGCACGGCACCTTGACGTCGGGCAGGAAGCTCATGGCCAGGGTGCGCATGCCCTGGCCCTCGCAGGCCGGGCAGCGGCCGTCGCCGGTGTTGAAACTGAAGCGCCCGGGCGCGTAGCCGCGCGCGCGCGCTTCCAGGGTGTCGGCAAACAGGCGCCGCACCAGGTCCCAGAAGCCGATGTAGGTGGCTGGGCAGGAGCGCGGGGTCTTGCCGATCGGGGTCTGGTCGACCTCGAGCACGCGGTCGATGCTCTCGAAGCCCTGCAGGCCGTTGCAGCCCACCAACGGCGGCGCCTTGCCGGCGTCCATGGCCTCGCGCCCGGCTTTCGTCGAGCGCTGGCCGACCCAGGCGGCCACGTTGGCCAGCAGCACCTCGCGCGCCAGCGTCGACTTGCCGGAACCCGAGACGCCGGTGATGGCGACCAGGCGCGCCAGCGGCACGCGGGCGTCGACCTGCTGCAGGTTGTGGCGCTGGGCACCCAGCACGGTGAGCCAGCGGGTGGCGGCATCGTCCTCCGTCTTGCGACGTGATGCGGCGCGTTGCACCGGGCGCCGGGGCTGCAGCGGATGCCGCATGGCGTGCAGCAGGTAGCGGCCGGTGGCCGAATCGGGCGCGGCCTGCACGTCGGCGACGCTGCCTTCGGCCACCAGGCGGCCGCCGCGGATGCCGGCGCCGGGGCCGATGTCGATCAGGTGCTGGGCGGCGCGGATGGTTTCCTCGTCGTGCTCGACCACCACCAGGGTGTTGCCGTGGTCGCTCAGGGTTTGCAGCGCGCCCAGCAGGATGCGGTTGTCGCGCGGGTGCAGGCCGATGGTGGGCTCGTCCAGCACGTAGCACACGCCCTGCAGGTTGCTGCCGAGCTGCGCCGCCAGGCGGATGCGCTGAGCCTCGCCGCCGGACAGCGTGGGCGCGCCGCGATCGAGCGTCAGGTAGCCCAGGCCGACCTGCTCCAGGAAGGCCAGGCGGCTCCTGATCTCGGGCAGCAGGTCGCGCGCGATCTCCTGCGCGCGGCCGGCGAGCTGCAGGCCATCAGTCCACTGGTGCAGGTCGGTGACCGAAAGGCGCGCCAGGTCGGTGATGGCGGTTGAGCGTTGCGGCTTGGGCGTTGAGCGCGGGTTGTCGCGGATTTCACGCTCAACGCCCGACGCCGGACCCGCAACCTCCAGCAGCACTGCACGCGCAACCGGGTTGAGGCGTGTGCCCTGGCAGGTCGGGCAGGGCTGGTCCACCAGGTCCTCGACTTCGGGCTCGTCCAGGGTCTGCTCCTGGCCGCGTTCGCCGGCCTTGAGCACCGAATCGTCCAGCAGCTTGCGCTGCTCGCGCGTCAGCCGGACGCCGGTGCCGACGCAGTCGGGGCACCAGCCGTGCTTGCTGTTGTAGGAGAACAGGCGCGGGTCCGGCTCGGCGTAGCTGGTGCCGCAGACCGGGCAGGCGCGCTTGGTGGAGAACACCTCGACCTGGCCGATGGGGGCGGTCGGCTGGCCTGCTTCCAGGGCGCTGCGCAGGCCGGCGATGTCGTGCAGCACGTGCACCACGCCCTTGCCGTGCTCCAGCGCGCGCGTCAGCGATTCGCGCAGCTGCGCCTCGTTGCCGGGGCTGACGGGCAGGCTCATCACCGGCAGCTCGATGGTGTGCTCCTTGAAGCGGTCGATGCGCGGAAAGCCGGTGGTCGGCAGGAACTCGCCATCGACGCGCAGGTGCGTGAAGCCGCGCAGGCGTGCCCAGTCGGCCAGCTCGGTGTAGACGCCCTTGCGGTTGAGCACCAGCGGCGCCAGCAGGCCGATGGTCTGGCCGCGGTAGCGCGTGAGAATCTGCGCGGCGATGCGCTCGGGCGTCTGTGGCTCGACGCGGGCGCCGTCGTGGATGCAGTGCTGCACGCCCAGCTTGACGTAGAGCAGGCGCAGGAAGTGCCAGACCTCGGTCACGGTGCCGACGGTGCTCTTGCGCCCGCCGCGCGACAGGCGCTGCTCGATCGCCACCGTGGGCGGGATGCCGTAGACCGCGTCCACCGCGGCGCGCCCGGCCGGCTGCACGATGCTGCGCGCGTAGGCGTTGAGGGATTCCAGGTAGCGGCGCTGGCCCTCGTTGAACAGGATGTCGAAGGCCAGCGTGGACTTGCCCGAGCCGGAGACGCCGGTGACGACGTTGAAGGTGCCGCGCGGCACCGAGACGCTGAGGTTCTTCAGGTTGTGCTCGCGGGCGCGCACGATGTCGATCGAGGTGGAGCGTTCGGTGCCGGGCGTGGCGCGCAGATACGCGGGCCTGCGCTCTTCCACGCTCAGCGCGGAACGCCCGACGCTCAGCTGGTAGTCGCGCAGCGCCGCCCCGGTGTGCGACGTGGGGTGGTTCATCACCTCCTCTGGTGTGCCCTGGGCCACCACCTGGCCGCCGCCGTCGCCGCCTTCGGGGCCGAGGTCGATCAGCCAGTCGCTGGCGCGCATGACGTCGAGGTTGTGCTCGATCACGACCAGGCTGTGGCCGGCGTCGAGCAGCTTGCGCAGCGCGCGCATCAGCTTGGCGATGTCGTCGAAGTGCAGGCCGGTGGTGGGCTCGTCGAACAGGAACAGCTGGCCCTTGCGCGCCGTCGGCTGGCGGCTGGCGGTGGCGTTCTTGCCGGCTTCCGCCAGGTGGCCGGCAAGCTTGAGGCGCTGCGCTTCGCCGCCACTCAGGGTCGGCACCGGCTGGCCCAGGCGCACGTAGTCCAGGCCGACGTCGACGATCGGCTGCAGCACGCGCACCACCTCGCGGTCGCGCGCGAACAGCTGCACCGCCTCGGCCACGGTGAGATCCAGCACGTCGGCCACGTTCAGGTGCCGTGCGCGCAGGTCGCCGGGGGCCTGGCGGTCGATGCGCACCTCCAGCACCTCGGGCCGGTAGCGCTGGCCGTTGCAGTCGGGGCAGCGCAGGTAGACGTCGCTCAGGAACTGCATCTCGACGTGCTCGAAGCCCGAGCCGCCGCAGGTCGGGCAGCGC